>CAJGCH010000123.1 GCA_904501845.1 uncultured Bacillaceae bacterium
TAAACTCTCTTGTTTAAGACTTGCTTAGCGTTTCGTTTTGTTTAGTTTTCAAAGAACAATCTGTGTTGTTGTCGTTTTTCAGCGACTTTATTATCATACCAAGTTCACTTTGCTTTGTCAACAACTTTTATTTCTTTTTTTCTATTGCGACCTGTTTTTCTCGGTCAGCTAAATCAGTATACCAACATATCATTATGTTTGCAATACCTTTTTTCGCATTTTATGTTTTTCTCCTAAAGGCATCATAAAAGCCAGGAAACCTACACGTTTCCTGGCTTTTCGATCTTACTCTTCGCTTTCCTCAGATTCTGCCGCATCATCATTTATCGGCTGGTCTGTCACTGCTTCATCAATCTCTTGGAGTTCATCTTCCAAGTCTGATTCTTTTTCCACCTTGGCAACAGTGGATACATATTGTTCATCGTCAGCGCCTAGTCTAATTAACTTAACGCCCATTGTATTTCTTCCTAAGCGAGAGATTTGAGCCACATCCATCCGGATAACGACGCCATCTGCTGTGATAACCATAATGTCTTCCTCGCCGGAAACGGTTTGGACGGACACAAGGTCGCCGTTTTTATCGGTTACATTGCATGTTTTAATTCCCTTACCGCCACGGCTTTGGATACGGTACTCTTCAGCGCCTGTACGTTTTCCATATCCTTTTTTCGTCACGATAAGGATATCATCCTTCTCTTCAAGGATATCCATGCCAACAACTTCATCTCCATCACTTAACGTGATACCTTTTACGCCAGTTGCTGTACGTCCCATAGAACGGACATCTGTCTCAGGAAATCTAATAAGAAGGCCATTTTTTGTACCAATAATAATGTCGCGTTCCCCATCTGTTAGCTTAACAGAGATCAGTTCATCATTTTCACGCAGCCCAAGGGCGATTAAGCCGTTGTTGCGGATATGGGCAAATGAAGATAACGGAGTACGTTTGGATATCCCCTGCTTCGTCGTGAAGAAGAGGAACCAATCATCAACAAATTCCTGAACAGGGATAATCGCATTTACCCATTCACCTTGGTCAACTTCAAGGAGATTGATAATTGGGAGCCCTTTAGCTGTACGGCTGAATTCTGGAATCTCATACCCTTTCGAACGATAAACCTTCCCTTTATTGGTGAAGAACAGAATCGTGTCATGAGTAGATGTTGTGAGCAAATGCTCAACAAAGTCATCTTCATTCGTGCCCATACCTTGAATTCCCCGTCCGCCTCTTCGCTGACTTCTGTATGTTGAAGCCGGAAGACGCTTAATATAACCCTTATTTGTCAAGGAAATAACGATATTCTCTTGAGGGATAAGGTCTTCATCTTCTAGGTTCTCTAGGCCGGCGAGCACAATTTCTGTACGTCTCTCGTCGTTATAGCGTTCTTTGATTTCAAGTAATTCCTCACGAATAAGCTCCAAAAGCTTTCCTTCGTCAGCAAGAATCGCTCTTAAGTGACCGATTAAAGTCATTAATTCATTGTATTCTTGCTCAATTTTGTCCCGCTCGAGACCTGTTAATCTTTGCAAGCGCATGTCAAGAATGGCTTGTGCCTGCTTCTCGCTCAATTCGAACTTCGTCATCAAGCCTTCACGCGCAATGTCTGTTGTTTGGGAACCGCGGATCAATGCAATGATCTCGTCAATATGATCTAATGCGATTCGCAAGCCTTCGAGAATATGGGCTCTCGCCTCTGCCTTCCGAAGCTCAAATTGAGTACGGCGGCGGACAATAACCTTCTGATGTTCTAAGTAATAGTAGAGCATCTGCTTAAGGTTCAGCACCTTCGGCTGGTCGTCAACAAGGGAAAGCATATTGATTCCGAAAGTGGTTTGTAATGCAGTATGTTTGTATAAGTTATTCAACAGCACGTTCGCATTGACATCACGTCTTAATTCAATCACGATGCGCATGCCGTTACGGTCTGATTCGTCACGCAGGTCTGTAATGCCCTCAACACGCTTGTCACGGACAAGCTCAGCAATCCGCTCTACCAATTTCGCCTTGTTAACCTGGTAAGGGATTTCAGTAATAATAATGGCCTGCTTGCCGTTGGCTCTCTCTTCAATAAAGGAGTTGGCACGGAGCGTGATGGAACCTCTTCCGGTCTCATAGGCCTTACGAATCCCGCTTCTGCCAAGGATTTTTCCTGCAGTCGGGAAGTCAGGGCCTGGGATGATCTCCATGAGCTCCTGAATTGTAATTTCAGGGTCCTTACTGAGGGCAAGAACGCCGTCGATGACCTCTCCTAACTGGTGAGGCGGGATATTCGTCGCCATCCCAACCGCAATCCCCGCAGATCCATTGACCAGGAGGTTAGGGAAACGGGACGGAAGAACGACTGGTTCCCTTTCAGAACCATCATAGTTATCGCGGTAATCAATCGTGTCCTTGTTTAAATCCCTTACGAGCTCCATTGAGATTTTGGACATACGGGCTTCTGTATAACGCATCGCCGCTGCTGAGTCTCCATCAACAGAACCAAAGTTGCCATGTCCCTCAACAAGCATGTAACGATAGTTGAAGTCTTGCGCCATGCGGACCATTGTTTCATAAACAGCTGAATCACCATGCGGGTGATACTTACCGATTACTTCACCGACGATACGAGCTGACTTCTTGAACGCTTTATCAGATGTCATGCCCAGGTCATTCATTGCGTAAAGAATTCGTCTGTGCACTGGCTTCAGACCATCACGCACGTCTGGCAATGCCCTCGATACAATAACACTCATAGCATAATCCAGGAATGATGTTCTCATTTCCTGAGTAATATTTATCTCTTTTACTCTTGGGTTTTCCATTTCCGCCATGGAACTACCTCCTCTTATCCACAAACTCCTGTTTTATAAGTAAAAAGACAGGATAGATAGGCCTATCCTGCATGATTACCTATAGGAACCTGGAAAACTAATCAGGTACCTGCCAAATCATTTATCATATATCAAGGTTCTTCACGTACACCGCATTGTCTTCAATGAAGTTACGGCGCGGTTCAACCTTGTCACCCATCAGCATCTCGAATGTTTCATCCGCATCGATTGCGGCTTCGAGACTTACTTGAAGGAGTGTTCTTGTTTCTGGGTCCATTGTTGTATCCCATAATTGCGTAGCATTCATCTCACCAAGACCTTTATAACGCTGCAAACCTGGTTTTGGCTGGGCAGGAAGCTCGGCCATAATTTTCTCAAGCTCACGATCATTATAGGCATACTCTATCCGCTTGCCTTGCTGCACTTTATAAAGCGGCGGCTGCGCGATATAGATATAGCCATGCTCAATGATTGGCCGCATATAACGATAGAAGAATGTTAACAATAATGTTCGAATATGCGCACCGTCGACATCGGCATCCGTCATGATGACGACCTTGTGGTAACGAGCCTTCGAGATGTCAAAGTCCTCTCCGATGCCTGTCCCAAGAGCTGTGATGATGTTACGGATTTCTTGGTTTCCAAGAATCTTATCAAGACGAGCCTTCTCGACGTTCAGGATTTTACCCCTTAACGGCAGAATCGCCTGGAAATGCCGATCACGGCCTGTTTTCGCTGAACCACCCGCAGAATCACCCTCAACGATATAGATCTCACTGATAGATGGGTCTTTGGAAGAACAGTCTGCAAGCTTACCAGGCAAGCTGGAAATCTCAAGGGCGCTTTTTCTTCTTGTCAGCTCCCTCGCCTTTTTCGCTGCTGCTCGAGCTCTTGCAGCCATCAGGCCTTTTTCAACGATTTTTCTTGCGACGGATGGATTCTCAAGCATGAACTGCTCCATCTTCTCAGAGAAAATATTATCAGTGATGGTTCTGGCCTCTGAGTTCCCTAACTTCGTCTTCGTTTGACCTTCGAATTGAGGATCTGGGTGTTTGACAGAAATGATAGCTGTCAGCCCTTCACGAACATCTTCTCCGGTAAGATTTTGGTCATTATCCTTGAAAATGCCGTTCTTACGCGCATAATCATTGATGACTCTTGTTAAAGCTGTCTTGAAGCCAGACTCATGGGTACCGCCTTCATGTGTGGGAATATTATTGGCAAATGAATAAATATTGCTCGCAAAGCCATCATTGTACTGTAGGGCAACCTCAATGGAGATGCCGTCTTTTTCACCTTCTACATAAATCGGCTCCTCGTGAAGCACCTCACGTGCGCGGTTCAAATGTTCTACATAAGATTTAATACCGCCCTCATAATGGTACTCATTTGATTTGCCGTCTTCACGATCGTCACGAATGGTAATCTTAATGCCGCGATTAAGGAAGGCTAGCTCTCTTAAACGGACTGCGAGAATCTCATATTCGTAAACAAGCGTTTCCGTGAAGATTTCGCCATCCGGCTTAAATGTGATGGTCGTTCCAGTACGGTCTGAATCTCCCGTGATTTGAAGATCCCCTTTTGGAATTCCTCTTTCGAACTTCTGAACATGAATTTTACCTTCACGTTCTACCTGCACCGTCAGCTCAGTGGAAAGGGCATTAACTACAGACGCGCCAACTCCGTGCAATCCGCCTGATACCTTGTAGCCCCCGCCGCCAAATTTACCTCCGGCGTGCAGGGTTGTCATGATGACCTCAACGGCCGGTCGGCCTACCTTTTCATGAATACCTACTGGAATTCCACGCCCGTTGTCTTTGACTGTGATGCTATTGTCTGGATTGATAATGACATTGATTTCATCACAAAAACCAGCCAGTGCCTCATCAATACTATTGTCGACAATTTCCCATACTAAATGGTGCAATCCTCTGCTGCTTGTTGATCCAATATACATTCCTGGCCTTTTTCGAACTGCCTCAAGGCCTTCGAGTATTTGTATCTGATTTTCATCATAGGACCCATTTTGGATATCTGTTTGTTCCGTAGTCAAAACCATTCACCTACACTTTTCATGCATTTATTTCAAAACTTAATTTCTTCTTAAACACGAACCTTTGACGATTTTCGCTTTAATGCCGCTGACCCTAATGAGGAGAGATATATGTGGTTATTTGTGATGACGATCGATTTAGCTGGTGGATGATCAGCTAAATGGATGACGTCGTTTTCCGAAATAAACTCTTTTAATAAAGGTGAGCTATCAAGGAGCTTCGCATCCAAAATAGCCACAATCTCACTTATCTTCACTACCGTATCATTCCCGATATGAAGGTACACTCCGTCACCTCATTTCATTCTGGCCATTGTGCCGCTTTTCACTTGGAAGGTCGCTGCCTCCCGCAATGTTTGATGATCGATCCCCTCTACGCTTGTCGTTGTCACGAACGTCTGCACCTTTCCCTGAATCGTGTTTAATAAGTGAGATTGGCGATAGTCATCGAGTTCTGACAGGACATCATCAAGCATGAGTATTGGATATTCATTGATTTCGGACTGAATCAATTCAATTTCCGCCAGCTTCAAGGATAAGGCAGTTGTACGCTGCTGTCCCTGCGAGCCGAAGGTTTGAACGTCCCGTCCATTGACATAAAACTCTAGATCATCTCGGTGCGGACCAATCAGCGTGGTTCCTCGTTCCTTTTCTCTCATTTCTATTTTATCAAATTTTTCCTGAAATCTTTCTACTATTTTCGACATATCCATAGATTCTGATACCTCTAGGGATGGTTTATATCGTATTTCGAGAGTTTCAAGACCTCTTGAGATCCCTTGGTGAATCGGTTTTGCCCAATTTTGCAACAGTTCAAGGAACTCGAATCGCTTCATGAGAATTCTTGCGGCATAATGAATGAACTGATCAGTCAGCACAGCGAGCATTGTGTCATCTGTGACCTTCCTCATCTGAATCTGCTTCAAGAAGGCATTACGCTGATGGAGGATTTTCTGATACTGACTGTATTCATGCAAATAGACAGAGGATACCTGCCCAATCTCCATGTCAATGAAACGTCGTCTGATTTGCGGGCTTCCCTTGACTAAGTTTAGGTCCTCTGGCGCAAACATGACGACATTCATATTTCCAATATATTGACTAAGGCGTTTTTGCTCGAGGTGATTAAACTTAGCTTTTTTGCCCTTCTTGGAAATCATCAGTTCAAGAGGGATAGATCCATTATTTTTTTTCACTCTACCCTCTATTCTAGCATAATCTTGGTCCCAACGAATGAGATCTTTATCATTTGAAGTTCGATGTGACTTTGCCATCGCAAGCACATACATCGCTTCCATAACATTCGTCTTCCCTTGTGCATTCTCTCCAAGAATGACATTGACCTTATTCTCAAATTCCGCCGTCAGGCTCTCATAATTCCGATAATGTTGAAGAGCAATCTTTTCAAGATACATAATTAGGTCCTTTGCTTTATTCCGTAATTAAATAGGATCCGATTCCCGGCACTTCAATCCGATCGCCAACGCGGAGCTTTCTCCCTCGTCGAACGTCTAGTTCACCATTGATATATACTTCATATTCCGAAAGAAACCATTTTGCCGCACCGCCAGAATCAATGATGCTGGCCAGCTTCAAAAATTGTCCCAGGGTAATAAATTCAGTTTGAATTTGTATAGATTCCATTTATAAAATCCCACCTGTAAAAGTCTCTAAAAGTTTATTTTACTAAATAAAATGGTTTTACACAAAAAAACCTGTTCTTAGGGCAATCCGATGAACAGGTTTCCAAAATCATGTAAATTAATACGTCCTTACTGGCAAAATCAGCTGAAGCATACTCTCATCTTCGATTCCTTTTAAGACAAAAGGTCTCATCGCTCCAGTGAAATTAATGGTTACTTCCGTTACATCCAATGCCTTTAATGCATCCATCATATATTTTGCGCTAAAGGAAATTTTCAATTCCTCACCCTCAATAGAATGAGTCAATATCTCCTCTGTAACGGTCCCAACCTCTGGTGTATGGGATGAAATTTCAATAAAGGATCCTTCTAGCGTAGATAGCTTGACCACATTATTTCTGCTTTCTCTTGCTAAAAGAGAGGCACGGTCAATAGCATGCAATAGCTCCTTCGTATTGATTCGAACGTCCGTTTTGCTCTCATTCGGTATCAGACGGGATGTATCTGGGTAATTGCCTTCTAATAGGCGCGAGAAGAACAATAGGTTTTTCGATTTGAAGAGAACTTGGTTTTCTGTGAAGATCATTTGAATTTCTTCATCTGTTTCATCAAGGATCTTGCTAAGCTCACTCAAGCTCTTCCCAGGTACAACGACACTGTGGCTATTTCCGCTTCCGCTGATAGCCGTTTTTCTCATAGCTAGTCTGTGGCTGTCTGTAGCAATACAGATCAGCTGGCCATCTTCTATGCGCCAGTTTACACCTGTCAAGACAGGACGTGTTTCTGAGGTGGACACTGCAAAGATTGTTTGGCGGATGATGTTTTTTAATAAATCAATTGGCATAGAATACATGTTTTCTTCTTCTATTTGCGGAAGCTGTGGATAATCGTCAGCATTTAATCCGTTTAGCTTATATTCTGCTTTGCCCGAACGAATGAGGGTTTGCAGATGAGAATGGACTTCGATTTCTACAGTGTTTTCAGGAAGTTTTTTGACAATCTCTGCAAAAAAACGTGCTGGAAGCACTATTGAACCAGTCTCTTTGATTTCTACTAGCTCATGACCGTCTTCCTCTGAAGGAATATAGGATTCAATAGAGATATCGGAATCGCTCCCTGTTAGAGTAACGCCTTCTTCATTGGCTTTTAATTTTATCCCAGTCAGGATCGGAATTGTAGTGCGTGTGGATACCGCTTTAAGAACATCATTGACGCTTTGAACCAAACGGTCACGCTGAATAATAATTTTCATAAGTAATCCTCCAAATTGTGACTAATTCTTAGATACATATTTATTATTTATTTTAATAAAAAAATAGAAGAAGTAATAGTAGGCCCTGTTGATATGTGGATAAGTCGAAAAAATGACGGAAAAACAGTCTATCCACATGTGGACAGACTGTGACTAATCTTAGGTGTCAAACGGTTCTTATCAACAATCGAATAAGGGGCTGTTGATTAGTGAACGTTTAGCTTACTATTTATTTCTTTAATATGTTCCTGAAGCTGTGTGTCAGTTTGCATGAGTTTTGAGATTTTCTCATGAGCATGAATAACGGTTGTATGGTCTCTGCCTCCGAACTCTTCCCCAATTTTCGGCAGGGAGGAGTCGGTGAGCTCGCGCGAAAGGTACATCGCAACCTGTCTTGGATAGGCTATAGATTTCGTCCGTTTCTTCGCTTTAAAGTCTTCTAGTTTCACATTAAAATGTTCTCCAACTGCTCTTTGAATATCCGCAATTGAGATGATTTTCGGTTTTGAATTCGGAATAATATCCTTTAAGGCCTCAGCAGCTAAATCAGCGTTTATATCCTTATTAATGAGGGAAGAATAGGCTACCACTCGAATGAGGGCTCCCTCCAGCTCA
>CAJGCH010000124.1 GCA_904501845.1 uncultured Bacillaceae bacterium
ATTAAACAGGACAGCTTCTCAACAAATCTGGCATAACCTGTTATATAGGGGGAACCTAGAAAGATTAGAGGAAGCTGGTACAGGTTCCTATCGATTTATCCACTTTTATTTAGCAAGCAACGATACAAACCGCGCTGATTTTAGCTCGGCCATCTATGCCCTCTTCCCCGATGCCGTACTTTGCTGGAAGGACCGTTACAGCGGGACAGTCATCGAAAAGTCCACAGCAAGCACCATGACTAACAAGGATTTCGGCGCCATCATCGACACTCTTGAAAGCGATTTATATGCCCATCTGCGCCTGTTTATCGGCAATTATTATCCTGTTGACAAAAGAATGGCCATGAACTTCCAGACGGAAGAAACCTGCTTCAATATTTTGTCTCTCACAAATCCTAAGCTGCGGGTAACGAGCTTTTCCCAAGCCTTCATTGATTTGATTCTTTCAGGGCAGAACCATCAGCTCTGTCAGACATTAGCACATAACATGCTCGGCACAATCGGTCATGAAACAGATCTTCTAGAAACAATCAAGGTTTATATTGAGTCGAACGCAAATGCTACAGTGGCAGCAAAAAAACTGTTCCTGCACCGCAATAGTTTAAATTACCGACTCGATAAATTCCTTGAAATCACGAGCCTTGATGTCAAGCAATTTGAGGACAGCCTAAGCGCCTATCTCGCTATCCGTCTTCTCGAGGGTCAAGGGGAAGAGTAAGCAAACAGCCCATGAACTTTTGAATTTATTTGTGCACCATGACCATATATTTTTACTCCATAGACTAGTAATATATTAGTTGAAAAGGGTTACATCAATATACATACGGTCAGGGAGGCTATAAGCATGGCAGAATTAAGACTTGAGCATATTTACAAGGTTTACGATAATAAAGTAACGGCTGTAACAGATTTTGATTTGCATATCAAGGATAAGGAATTTATCGTATTTGTCGGACCATCCGGCTGTGGTAAATCCACGACACTTCGTATGATTGCTGGACTGGAGGAAATCTCCAAAGGCGATTTTTATATTGATGATAAACGTGTGAACGATGTTCCGCCAAAAGATCGCGACATCGCCATGGTATTCCAAAACTATGCTCTTTATCCGCATATGTCCGTGTATGATAATATGGCATTCGGGTTAAAGCTTCGTAAATTCGATAAAGCTGAAATTGATCGTCGCGTAAAGGATGCCGCCCGCATTCTTGGACTCGAAGATTATTTAAACAGAAAGCCAAAGGCCTTATCAGGCGGTCAGCGTCAGCGTGTCGCCCTGGGTCGTGCCATCGTTCGTGATGCCAAGGTTTTCCTTATGGACGAGCCTTTATCTAACCTCGATGCCAAGCTCCGCGTTCAAATGCGTGCTGAGATTTCAAAACTGCATCAGCGCCTGAATACGACAACTATCTATGTAACACATGACCAAACAGAAGCAATGACAATGGCTACCCGCCTTGTTGTTATGAAAGACGGCTTTATCCAGCAGGTCGGTGCACCGAAGGACGTTTATGAAAACCCTGAAAATGTCTTTGTCGGAGGGTTCATAGGCTCTCCTGCGATGAACTTCCTGTCAGGGACCATTAAAGAAGACGGCTATTTCATAACAGGCAGTACGCGCATCGCTGTTCCTAAAGGAAAGTTAAGCTATCTTCGTGCCCAAGGCTATGTCAATAAAGACATCATTCTAGGCATCCGCCCAGAAGATATTCATGATGAGCCAGTATTCATTAATGCCTCTCCTGAAACGACCGTCAAATGCCAAATAGAGGTGGCTGAATTGATGGGAGCAGAAACGATGCTCTATACTTCTATAGAAGGACAGTCCATCGTAGCCCGAATTGATTCTCGCTCCGATATCAAGCCAATGGATACATTGCGACTAGGTCTAGATTTAAATAAAGCGCATTTCTTCGATAAAGAAACAGAAGTAAGGATTCGTCCTTGATTAAAGGAAGCCGAATGGGTGTGACCCCATTCGGCCTCTTTTTATGATCCTTCTACCTCCTCGATTGCCGCCGTCAGATCCATCCCGCACTTCCTGCAGAAAAAAAGATGATAACAGAGGCCTTTCTCGAAAGAGGTACGATCTCCATCATTTTGCTTCTGTGTGTCAATATCCAGATAGGCACTATAGTCATCTTCATAATCCATTACCTTTCCCATATCAGACAGCAAAGCACCGCATGATGTACATGACTCCTCCAATACACATAGGCCATTACATAAAGGGCATTCCATCCTTAATCCCGCTCCTTTATCTCTCGATTTCCTCTTATAATGCCCATTGTATGCCTAATCCTTACCATTTTCCCGTAATTCCATCTTTCCCATTATTTCTCTCATTAAGATTCTGTATGAAAAAGAACCGGTTTAACTATACTACCTAATACAATCAAGCATTCAACATTGGGTCAAGCCATATAAGGGGCATACAGGAGACACTCATCAGTGCTCTTTTGTAACAAGCCGGTTCAATTCCGGCTGACCCAACCAAACCATTTTTTCAAGGAGGACTTTATCATGGCACAAAATAGTTCAGGCAATTCCTCTAATCAATTGCTTACACCAGGGGCAGCTCAAGCAATTGATCAAATGAAGTATGAAATCTCCAGCGAGTTCGGTGTGAACCTGGGAGCAGAGACAACTTCTCGTGCGAATGGTTCCGTCGGCGGAGAAATCACAAAACGCCTTGTCCGCATGGGTCAACAACAAATCAGCGGTCAACAATAATTGTCTAACTGAATATACTTGGCTAAAAACCCCCATCCGAATTTTTCGGATGGGGGTTATGAATGTTTCGTAAGGGGGTTCTGAATGATTCTTACCCTTTTTGTATGACCATATCACTTGGATTGACCCATTGGTCGAACTCTTCTTCCGTTAAATAACCAAGCTTTAAGGCTGCTTCCTTCAGGGTACTGTTATCATTGAAGGCAAGCTTCGCAATCGCTGCCGCCTTTTCATAGCCGATGTGAGGATTTAGCGCCGTAACGAGCATGAGAGAGGATTCCACATTCTTGGCAATGCTCTCCACATTAGCTTCAAGGCCAACCAAACAGTTCACACGGAATGATTCAAGCGAATCCGCCATTAACCGCGCTGATTGCAAGAAATTATAGGCAATTACTGGCTTAAATACGTTCAATTCAAAATTCCCCTGGCTTGCCGCAAAGCCAATCGCTGCATCATTGCCGAATACTTGAACGGCTACCATGGTTAATGCTTCACTTTGAGTCGGGTTCACTTTGCCAGGCATGATGGAGCTTCCTGGTTCATTCGCTGGAATTGTGATTTCCCCGATGCCGCTGCGCGGACCGCTTGCAAGCCAGCGTATGTCATTGGCAATCTTCATCGCATCCATCGCCAGTGCCTTGATAGCACCATGGACATAGACAATTTCATCATGGCTAGTCAATGCATGAAATTTATTCGGAGATGAGGTAAAACCGTAGCCAGTTTGCTCAGCCAGATGGGCCGCCGTTCTCTCGCCAAATTCTATGTGGGCATTGATGCCTGTTCCAACTGCCGTACCCCCGATAGCTAGGGAAAGCAGCTTATTCGCACTTTCTTCGATCATTTGCTCGGAGCGTTCAATCATATATCTCCAGCCGCTAATCTCCTGGCCGAGTGTCAATGGAGTCGCATCCTGAAGATGAGTCCTTCCGATTTTCACGATATCCTTGAATTTTTCTTCCTTCTCCAGCAGAACTTTCTTAAACTCAGCGACCTCTGGAAGCACTCGCTCCTGAATAATGGAATAAGTCGCCACATGCAAAGCTGTAGGATATGTATCATTAGAGCTTTGTGACATATTAACATCATCATTTGGATGAAGGACCTCATCCTTGCCTTGTTCACGGAGCCATTCATTCCCCTTGAATGCCACAACTTCATTCACATTCATATTGCTCTGTGTGCCGCTCCCAGTTTGCCAAACCTTTAATGGGAAATGCTCGTCTAATTGACCAGCAATGATTTCGTCACATACTTTTGAGATAGCGTTCTTCTTATTTTCCGAAAGATTGCCCAGCTCATAATTCGAATGAGCAGCTGCCTTCTTTAATTGCGCAAAGGATCGGACAATCTCAAGCGGCATAATTTCTTCGCCTATCTTGAAGTTATTACGGCTTCGCTCTGTCTGCGCACCCCAAAAACTACTAGCCGGGACTTTCACTTCCCCCATGGTGTCTTTCTCAATACGATATTCCACGTTAAATCCTCCTATCACCCTTAAAAGTCTTTCTAGTAAAAACATACTCTCTCTGGAATCAAATGGTCAAATGATAGCGCTTAAAATTCTAAAAATACAAATAATATTATAGATGAAATTTATCCTTTTTGATAGCAAACACCCTCAAAAGACAGCTTTGCGTGTATATCACTTTATTACAAAACTATTTCATTCCACTTGAACCGTTTTTACCCGATGCTGCCAGGGTAAATAATTAGCAAATACAACAAAACAAAGGAATGGTGAAAGAAAATGAAAAAGATAGAAAGCGCTGCTTCTATACTTCCAATCAATGATACGATTACACTGAAACAACTGATGTGCATTTCTGATTTCGCAAGATCCTATAGCGGATCCATCAAGATTGTCCGCGGGCGACAAGAAATTAACATGACAAACATCCCTGCCTTGACTGCATTCTTCCTGACTTTGCGAAAAGGCTCTAAAATAAGCATTCATGTCAATGGACCTGATGTCCAGTCAGCCATTAATCGAATCGAGGACGTATGCATCTCGGGGAAAACAGACTATGAGTTTTCTAATGCATCCCTTATTTAGAATTTATCTTAATTAGCACAAGAAAACGGTTGGAACACTTTTCCGCGCGTTTTCTTGTGCTAATTTTTTGCGCTGAACTCTTCTGGGGTTATCGTTCCTTGATGGAAGTACAATTGCCACTTTCCATCAATTTGCTTCCATATAGAGCTTCTAAGTGTATTTCGGCTAATCGTCCTGTTCTCTAGAAAATAGGTGGTTAAAACAATATCCGGAGCCAGTATCTGCATATCAAACTGATGCAATGACATATTATCTTGCGAAAGTTCACGATTCATACAATCAGCTTTATTTATCATTCTCCCTGAGCTTCCAATCTCAGTAAACTCATCCGCAAGAATCTTAGCCAATTCTTCTTTTGAACCCCTGACTTCCGGATTTAAATGTCTCTCTTCTAGCTCTCTAATTTGTTCGCGCAGATTTTTCTCCATTAGGCATCACTCCTCTCTGATATAAGAATGATTCGCCAAAAGTCCGTCAAAATCCCCCTCTGACACAAAAACTTTCTTTACAAGATATACGCGCAATTCGAGCTTCACCGTTCACGGCATGAAAACGCCCATCATATGTACCATGATGGGCGTTTATTGGTTTCTTATTTAAAGTCAATTGTGACATTGTGATCTTCTTCAAAATCATAATTATCCCTTGAAAATGTATGTAGCACCATTTTCCAGATTATCCTTCATCTCCGGAAGCTCGCCGCCGCTATAGTCCTGAATGGTCAGGACAGCATCCGCTTTTTTCCCGGGGGCGTTTCCGTGCTCATGCTAAGCGGGGCCTCGTCGACCATTTTCCCATCAATAGACACTTGTCGCGCCTGCACCTCAATGGTATCTTGCCGCTTGTTTTCCACATCAAACGTAACTTCAATTCTTTCTTCATCCCATTCTTTATCCACGATATGCTCAATGCTGACCAATTTGGCATATATGTTCTCCGTATTGGCTACTTCTTTATTGATCTCTTGTTTGTCACTCTTGACGCTTTCTTCTTGCTTCGCTTTTTCCTCCGACGTGACATTTCCTTCTTTCTCGGTGCTTTCTTCCCCTCCGCAAGCCGCTAAAAGAAAGACTGCTAAGAGACACATTAAACTCGCTTTGATCCGATAGCTCATTCGTTTTTCCTACTGTGACAATCTGTTTGATTTCTTGTTATCCCCTGCATTCCTGTATACTTTTATTATATTTCAAAAGAATATTTATATGCATTGGGCAGGAGCGCCCAAAAGGACAGACAGCGACTTAAATTCGCCCAACAATATACGAATTGCTGGTTTTAATTTGGACCTTCGGTTTTAGGGAAATAATCCATCAGTTAAGTAAAAAGAGAAGTATTCAATTGAATACCTCTCTTTGACCACCGCCGCACGCCTATTTAATGATGAAATACTCCTTAGGGGCTCCCATCATTCATTGCCCCTCCATCTTTCCATCCATTCTTTAAAGCTGTCATTGATTTTTTTCTTTTGTTCTTCCCACAGATCCCTTAAGGTTTTTTTCTCCATCTCTTCTTCGAGCTTATAAACAGAAGGAACATCAAACTTTTCATTTTTGACATTTGGCAGGGCACCGCTCATGATTTTTTGGAAGACGATTGCTGACCCTTTTGTGCTGTCACGAACTAAATATTGCTCAGATGTTGTCTTGTCATAGCCGGACCATACGGCACCCACAAGGTTCGGGGAGTAGCCGACAAACCATTGGTCCTTAATGGCATTTTGAGCCGTGGCTCCCACTACTTGAGTCGATCCGGTTTTACCGGCGATATCCCAGCCTTCAACCCTTGCATAACGGCCGGTCCCTTCCTTATGATCAACAACCCCCTTCAGCATCGTTGTCATGTCTTTAGCCACTTTTTTGGTTGTAACCTTCTTCTCTTTCCCTTCAAAAGCAGCAACCGTCTCTCCGCTCTTATTAACAATTTTCTTAATTAAATGAGCTTCATGCATAACGCCCTCATTCGCAAGCGCTGAGTAGGCTTGTGCCATATTGAGCGGTGACACGGACACTTCACCGCCGCCAAGCGCCAGACCGAGCTGCCGATTTGCGTCCCCAAGATTAATGCCAAAACGTTCGGCAGCGTCCATCCCAGTTTGGATTCCAATTTCATTAAGAAGCCACACAGCCGGAATGTTCTTCGACTTATATACAGCCTCAAACATAGGTACTTCCCCATCATATTGGTTGTTATTATTTTTCGGGGAATACCCGCCGGCAAATTCTGTTTTCTCATCAAGCAGCAAGTCCTTGATGCCGTATCCTTCCTCTAATGCTGGTGTATATACAGCAAGAGGCTTCATCGTCGAGCCTGGCTGCGTTTTCAGCTGGGTCGCTCGGTTATAGCCGAGAAAGACATGCTCAGAACGCCCGCCAACCAAGGCCCTGACTCCCCCGTCATTCGGGTCTAATAAGACCGCAGCACTCTCAGTCTCTTCATCCGGATTGGAGCCATCGGTGAAGTAGGCATCTTCTTCATATACTTTCTCCACGGTTTCCTGCATATTTTGATCTAATTCTGTATAGATTTTATATCCGCCTGTCAGAAGGTCATCCTGTTTGAGTCCATATTTATGAACAGCTTCATAAATAACTTGATCCACATAAAAAGGATATTTCCCTTTCAGCGGATCACTCAGCTTCGTCAGGCGAATATCTTCCCGAAGCGCCTTCTCATAGTCGGCTTCATCAATCTCATTGAAAACTTTCATTTGAGATAGCACAACCCCCTGCCTTTTCTTGGCCGAATCAAAATTCTTGTATGGGTCAAGTGCAGACGGCGAATGAATCAATCCTGCGAGCATGGCTGCCTCCGCCAAAGTGACATCCTCCACATTTTTCCCAAAATACACCCGGCAGGCATTCTGTATTCCCCATGCTCCGTGACCGAAATAAATTTGGTTCAGATACATTTCAAGGATTTCATCCTTTGTATATTGATATTCTATTTGACTAGCTATCACCACTTCCTTAATTTTTCTTTCAAATGTCTTTTCTGGTGTAAGAATCGTGTTTTTGGCCAGCTGTTGCGTGATGGTGCTTCCGCCTTGGACAATCCCGCCGGCAAATAAATTTTCAAAGGCAGCTCGAATGATTCCCTTTATATCAATGCCATTATGCTCATAAAAACGATGATCTTCTATAGAAAGCACCGCATCAATGACATGTTCAGGCACTTCTTCTATAGCCACACCCTCCGTTTTATTGGCACTGATTTTACTTGCTTCCTCACTTTTCTCATCATAAATAACCGTAGGTTTCATTAAATCTGTATCTAAATTGGATAAATCAGCTTCTTGGTTTAATAAATAAGTAAGATAGACCAATCCTATGAGTGTGATTGAGGATATGCCGAGCAAGAGAATATGGAATATCTTAGAATGGTCAATGATATTCCCAAGCTTATTCAATATTTTTTTCATTTAAGACATAGTCCTCCTTGCAGTAAGGGTGTAAATTTCCTTTCTTTCTACCCTCATTCCACAAATTATACACAAAAATAAAAACAACCGGTATCCAGTTGTTTCAGTTATTCTATATTATCATGTCCATTATTCTCTATTTATTTCGCCATTTCA
>CAJGCH010000125.1 GCA_904501845.1 uncultured Bacillaceae bacterium
AGGCCAGCTCGTGATTGGGACACTTAGCGGAAAGATTGTTGCGGCAATGCAAGGAAGATTCCACTACTATGAAGGCTACAGCATGCAGGAAGTAACCTTTCCGGTCCGTGTCATGAAGGCAATGGGCATGTCCCATATTCTTGTCACTAACGCTGCTGGCGGAGTGAATGAAAGCTTCAAGCCAGGTGATTTAATGATCATTGCGGATCACATCAATTATATGGGTGCAAACCCGCTGATTGGACCGAACGAAAAAGAATTCGGACCACGTTTCCCTGATATGTCCAGCGCTTATACAAAAGAGCTTGTGACACTAGCAGAAGATATTGCTCAGAAAGAAAATATTGACGTGAAAAAAGGTGTTTACATCGGCTTTACCGGCCCGACATATGAAACACCTGCAGAAGTGCGCATGGCGCGCATCCTCGGCGGGGACGCAGTTGGCATGTCCACGGTTCCTGAGGTTATCGTCGCAGCGCATGGCGGTATGAAGGTGCTTGGCATCTCCTGCATCACGAATATGGCAGCAGGCATACTTGACCAGCCATTATCCCATGAAGAAGTAATTGAAACGACTGAAATGGTCAAAGCAACCTTCCTATCCTTTGTGAAACGAATTGTTGCAGAGATGGAAATCTAAATAAAAACAATGAAGGCGTCTGCCCGAGTCCACTGTGACTGGGATAGACGCCTTTTTATTTTCCATCAGTTTGATTGCATAAATGTCGGATGATGATTCTTCATTACTTTATATGGAGGTTCTTGATGAAAATAATTAGGTGTTCGTATTTCATTTGAATAAGCCTGATGAAAAATATGGGTCGCTGCCGGTGATACAGGAGGAATGAGCCAAGTCCAGTCACCGGTCACTGAGCGAGAACTCTTTGATTCCTGCTGCTCAAACCGTCTAAATTGTTCGGCGGCAGTGTGGTGGTCGACAATCGTGACACCTTCCCTCTTAAAAGAATGCAAGACCGCTATATTAAGTTCGACCAGTGCCTTATCCTTCCATAGATTGCGGTTCATTGATGTATCTAACCCCATTATTTCAGCCACGCCGGGCAATAAATTATACCGGTCCTTATCCGCTAAATTGCGAGCGCCAATCTCTGTGCCCATATACCATCCATTGAACGGAGCACACTGATAGCTAATACCTCCAATTTCCAGACGCATATCGGATATGATTGGGACGCCATACCATTTCATCTCCAAGTGATGAAGGGGATATTCAGGATGTTCGATTTCAACCTCCTTCACAAGCTCTTTTGGTATGGTCCTCTGTACGGGAGGATTCTCATCTATTGAAAACACTAAAGGCAATAAATCATACTGCCCGTGATTTCCTTCCCAGCCAAGCTGTTCGCAAAACTTGGTAAAGGGAACAGAATGTTGATCGCCAATTGTACCGTAGCCTGTCTCATATCCAGCATACCGAATCAATTGATGATTGTAGACTCGCACACGACTGGGGTGAAAGATCGTGATGGTTGGTAATATCCTTCCTTCGTTGGTCGCATATGAGATGTGCTGAAACAGATTTTTGATAATCTCTTCCTCCGTAAGGGCGTCTCTCGCGTCAAATATATGAAGGCTGTTCCAAAATAGCCTGCCGACGCAGCGGTTGCTATTCCTCCATGCTATTTTTGCCCCATGGACAAGTTCTTCAAGCGTATGCACATAAGTCCCTGTTTGATTAATTTCCTCTCTGATTTCCTCTATGCGGCTGTGTATATCCTGATCTTTGCCGAGCTCCTGATAACAGAGTGAAATAAAATCGGCAGCCTCTATAATAAGTGATTCAGCATTCATGATTATTTTCCTTCCCCTTGTTTAGAGTCTTATAGACTATTATGCAAATACTGGTTTAACAAAAGCTAATGTTTTGAACTGTATTTGAGAAGATAGTCACCGTTATTCCTATTCATTGTTTTTGCCAAATAAGTAAAGCACGACGGTATAAAAGTGAAGATTGTGGAAAAACTGGAATTTATCATGAGTAGGAGGTCTGTCCATGAAACGGTTTGTTTCAGCATTACTGATAGGGATATTCACATTAAGTGTCTCCGGTCCGGCATTGGCCACGGAGAAAACAAATACAAATACAACTGAGCTTGCACCCAATGCCAAGTCTGCGATTCTTATTGAAATGAACACGGGTTCGGTCATCTACGAGAAGAATAAAGATGAACAGCTATCCCCGGCGAGCATGACAAAAATCATGACGATGCTTTTGATTATGGAAGCGCTTGATAAGAAGCAAATCACAATGGATGAGAAGGTACGGGCAAGCGAATATGCTGCATCGATGGGCGGTTCGCAAATTTTCCTTGAGCCCGGTGAAGAGATGACGGTTGAGCAATTATTGCGCGGGATTGCGATTGGGTCAGGAAATGATGCCTCTGTTGCAATGGCGGAAAAGCTGGCAGGAAGCGAAGAGGAATTTGTGAAGCTGATGAATAAGAAGGCGGCAGAATTGGGGCTTAAGGATACTAAATTCCAAAATGCTACTGGCCTGCCCGTACAGGAACATTATTCAACGGCCCATGATATGGCTGTGATGGCACGTGAACTGTTAAAGCATGAGGAAATCACGAAATTTACGAGTCTGTATGAATCATACTTGCGTGAAAATACCGATAAGAAATTCTGGCTCGTAAACACTAATCGCCTGGTGAAATTCTATCCGGGTGTGGATGGGCTGAAAACAGGATTTACGCATGAGGCGAAGTATTGCCTGACAGCTACCGCGAAGAAGGATAATATGCGTGTCATCGCGGTTGTCTTTGGTGCAGAAAATCCTAAAGAGCGTAATGCTCAAGTGACGCAAATGCTTGACTATGCCTTTGCCAAATATCAATCAAGACAGGTTTATAAGAAGGATATGCCACTGGCTATGCTGACGATTGAAAAAGGACAGAAGAAGAAGGTCAGCTTGGTGACGAGTGAACCAGTGTCTCTCCTCAGTAAGAAAGGGGAAGAGAAGCTGAATATCCGTCCGAAAATCATCCTCAATAAAGATGTGCAGGCACCGGTGAAAAAAGGTGAACAGCTTGGCACAGTGCAGATGCTTTTAGGGGACAAGATTGTATCCGAAACACCGCTTATTGCGTCGGAAGATGTCAAAAGGGCGACATGGTTTGATTTATATAAGCGTTCTTTCGGCATGTTTACACATGCAGGGCGCGAATAAGCGAAACCAAGCGAAAGAATGCATATCAGCACTAGTTTTGTCTTCATGAAGGAATTGAGATGTTCTTTAGCGAAAACACCACTATACGATTGAAAAGGGGGAGAAGTATAGTGAGTCTTACGGTAGAGATGACAACGAATCAGAATGTACTATGCATCCGTTTAGCAGGAGAGCTTGATCACCATACAGCAGAGGATTTGCGCAATAAGGCATCGCAAATTATCGAGACGGAAGGAATCAGACATATTATCCTGAATTTGGGCGAGTTAACATTCATGGATAGCTCAGGACTTGGGGTGATTTTGGGCAGGTACAGACAAATTCATTCTTATGGAGGGGAGATGGTTGTATGTGCCATATCGCCTTCCGTTCACCGCCTATTTGAAATGTCAGGCCTGTTCAAAATACTCCGGCTTGAGCCTTCTGAAGAAGCGGCCATGCATGGATTGGGGGTAATCACAAGATGAAAAATTCAATGAATCTTGAGTTTTCGGCCTTGAGCCAGAATGAATCCTTTGCGCGCATCACGGTTGCTTCTTTTGTGGCACAGCTAGACCCGACGATGGATGAATTGACTGAGATTAAGACGGTAGTCTCCGAAGCAGTCACAAATGCGATTATCCATGGATATGAGAGTGATCCGAAAGGGATTATTTATATTTCAGTCTCCATGGATTTGGAGGAAGAAACCATTGAATTGTCCGTTAGAGACAAAGGCATCGGCATTCGTGATGTTGAGGAGGCACGGCAGCCGCTTTACACGACAAAGCCTGAATTGGAGCGGTCCGGTATGGGCTTTACCATCATGGAGAACTTCATGGATGAAATCATGATTGAATCGTCCCGGGGTGAAGGGACAACCATCAGGCTCATGAAAAATCTGTCAAAAAGCAAAGCTTTCAGCAAGTAAGGAGATAATGCGATGGATGTGGAAGTCAAAAAGACTAATAAGACGGCCCAGCTCAAAGATGAAGAGGTAAAAGCACTTATTCTTCAAGCCCAGCAAGGTGACCAAGCGGCTAGAGACGAACTCATCCAGAAAAATATGCGGCTTGTATGGTCAGTAGTCCAAAGATTCATTAATCGGGGCTATGAACCTGAAGATTTGTTTCAAATCGGCTGCATCGGTCTCCTGAAGTCAGTAGATAAATTTGATCTTTCCTATAATGTAAAGTTTTCAACCTACGCTGTTCCGATGATTATCGGGGAAATTCAGCGTTTCATCCGGGATGACGGCACCGTCAAGGTTAGTCGTTCCTTAAAGGAGATGTCCAATAAAATCCGGCGGGCGAAGGATGAACTATCAAAGGTATTCGGAAGGACGCCGACCATTTCGGAGATCAGCGAGCATCTGGATCTGACGCCAGAGGAAATCATTATGGCGCAAGAAGCGAGCAGGACCCCTTCATCGATTCATGAGACAGTCTATGAAAATGATGGGGACCCAATTACATTGCTCGACCAGATTGCTGATCATTCGGAGAGTAAATGGTTCGAGAAAATCGCCTTGAAAGAGGCTATTGCTCTTCTTGATGAGCGGGAGAAACTAATTGTCTATCTCAGATATTACAAGGACCAAACGCAAACAGAGGTAGCGGAGAGACTAGGCATATCACAAGTGCAGGTATCCAGGCTCGAGAAGAAAATATTATCGCAGATGAAAAGCCGGATGGATACTTGAAATGAATATTGAAGGAGCGCCGCATGGATTTCATTATCCGGCGGTTTTTTTGTGTAGCCCGACATTTTTGATTTTCTTGTATGTTCCTGATTTTTCAAACCATACTAAAAGTAATGGAAGTACCAAGAAATGGGGATGAAGGATTTCATGAATGGAAGCGTGTATATTCGCCTCAAATACCGGGCGAAAATAAAGCCGAATCAGCCAATTCTTCTCAAGGATATTGCCAATATCATTGGACATGATGATGTGACCGAAAAGGTAGGGGAATTGGTGTTAGGTGAATTCTCTAAGGACAAGGATGTATTTATTCTGGATGTGAGCGTTGTGCTGCAGACGATTTTTCGCCATTATCCGGAGCTATCGATGGATACTTACGGTCCTGCCCAGACAATCATTGAAGTAGTCCGTGTGAGGAAGAAGGTGTCTAAGGCCGGTTTTATCGTTGTGTGGCTTATCCTCTTTGTCGGCGCGGCATTTGCCATCATGAACTTTCACGAGGATGTCAGTATGAGACAAATGCATGAGCGTTTGTACTATATGATTACCGGTGTGCATTCTCATCACCCGCTAGTTTTTCAAATTCCGTATTCAATTGGACTAGGGCTTGGGATGATTCTATTCTTTAATCATATTTTCAAGAAGAAATTCAATGATGAACCAAGCCCGATGGAAGTGGAAATGTTCAACTATCAGCAAGAACTCGATCAGTATTTAATCATGAAGGAAAACAAAATGTATTCATCTTTCCTAGATGATGATTGAAATTCTCTCAGTCATGCTGATCGGATTCTCTGGCGGGATATCTGTCGGAGCAGGCTATGTGGCCTTCTTGACCGTGTTGAATATAATCCCGCGCCTGACTCAATTGACGAAATCGGTCAGGTACGTGCATTACTATGAAGCAGCTGTTATTCTCGGTGCTGTCACTGGTACGGTTTTTAGCTTGTGGGATTTCACGTTGAACCTTTCCTTTGTATTATTGGCTGGATTCGGAATATTGAGCGGGATTTTTAATGGGATGCTCGCAGCAGCACTGACGGAGGTGCTGAATGTGTTCCCGATTCTCGCCAAAAGAATTGGAATGCAGGACCGGATTGTTTACATACTTATTGCGTTGGTTTTGGGCAGAATAGTTGGTTCATTATTTCAATGGTTGGTCTACAACCAATAACGCTTGACGTTAGGCGGTGCAAGATGAAAGAGAAAAGGAATATCATCATGATTACAGATGGGGATGAATACGCGAAGCGAGTCGTGGAGCATGTGGCAAAGGAAATAGGCGGCCGCTGTATCTCCGCTTCCTATGGCAATCCTGCTAAGGTGGATGGTCCTGAACTTGTACGACTCATCAAGTCTGCCGCGAGCGATCCAGTACTCGTTATGTTTGATGACAGTGGACTGGTGGGGGAAGGAGCGGGTGAGACGATGATGAAATATGTGGCGGAACACGAGGACATCAACCTTCTCGGGATTGTTGCCGTTGCCTCTAAAACGAGACAGGCCGAGTGGACGAAGGTGGATGTGTGCATCGATCGCGAAGGAAATCTGACCGAACGGGGCGTTGATAAATTTGGTATTCCTGAAATGGATATCGGCCGAATTAACGGGGACACCGTTTATTGTATTGACTCTATCAATGCGCCAATTGTTGTTGGTATTGGTGATATTGGGAAGATGGCGAAATTTGATGATATTAAGATTGGAAGTCCCATCACCTTGAGTGCAGTAAAATTGATTCTGGAACGGAGTGGGTATCTTGACAGATAAAAAGATAAAAATACCAGCAGACCTGGCCAAAGTGAAACGATATATGGAAAATCATGTCGGTCTAGGCGTCAGCTTTGATTTAGGAGTCAGAGAAATTACTCTTCGCGATGTTCCTATTCAAATTTATTATGTTAATGGGTTATGCGATTCTGCCTTCATCATAGAGATCATGGAAACATTGGTGGCCATTAATCAATTTGAAGGAATTGAGAGATCCGATTCGGATATGTATGCACTCGTAAAGAATAGGCTTGTCCAGCAATCTGTTGATGTTAAGCAGACAATGGATGAAATGGTCGACCAAATTCTGTCGGGCTTGATTGCCATTATTGTCGAGGACAGCGAGAAAGCATTGATTGTTGATGTGCGGAGCTATCCGGGCAGAACCCCTCAGGAACCAGATACAGAAAGAATCACAAGGGGCGCGCGTGATGGATATGTCGAGAATATAATAGTTAACACAGCTTTGACGAGAAGAAGAATTCGCGATGAGCGTCTTCGTTTTGAAATCATGCGTGTAGGGGAGCGGTCGAAAACCGATATTGCTATCGGCTATATTGAGGGAATCGCTAATCCTCGTTTAGTCGAAATCATTAAAAATGAGCTTGAATGCATTGAAATAGATGGGTTGACGATGGCTGAGAAAACGGTGGAGGAATTTCTGGTCAAGCAAAATTATAATCCGTACCCATTAGTTCGCTATACGGAAAGAGCAGATGTGGGTGCCAACCATTTGTTTGAGGGGCATGTATTGATTTTCGTTGATACCTCGCCAAGTATCATGATTACGCCGACAACTTTTTTCCATCATGTGCAGCATGCGGAGGAATATCGTCAAGCGGCTTCAGTTGGCACTATGATTAGGTGGTTTCGTTTTCTGGGCATCTTCTCCTCTCTTTTTCTCATTCCCTTATGGCTTTTGTTCGTACTGGAACCGCACCTCTTGCCCGCATCACTTGATTTCATCGGTCCGAATAAGACCAATCATCTCCCTCTTTTTCTGCAAATAGCGTTTGCGGAAGTTGGGATTGAGCTTTTGCGGATCGCATCCATTCATACGCCAGCGCCTCTCTCTTCAGCCATGGGCTTGATTGCGGCAGTCTTGATTGGGCAAATAGCGATTGATGTGGGGTGGATTGTTCCTGAAGTGCTATTTTATATTTCTATTGCAACGATTGGGAGTTTTGCGACACCAAGCCTTGAACTGGGACTTGCCAATAAATATGTACGCTATGTTCTCTTGATCCTGACAGGGGCGTTTCATGTACCGGGCTTTATTATCGGAAATACTTTGTTCCTTATGTATCTCAGTCATATCAATACACTGTCCACTCCGTATTTATGGCCATTTCTCCCGTTTTCGCCAAAGGCGCTTTGGAGAATTATCATAAGGAGACCGGTGCCGGCGAGCCACTTAAGACCGCGTATATTGCACCCGATTGACCGGAAGAAGTAGGTGTTTTCACTATTAATGGAAGTTGGCGCGCTAGTGTGGTAAAGTATGAGTTATTAAACAATTCGAAAAATAGGCAGCGGATTAGCTGTCTATTTGTTTCGTTTTTCTTCATAGAAGGGATAGATGAGAATGCATGCTTATGGGACAGGACAGGTGAACGAGGTTGGTCACCTGGAAATCGGCGGAGTGGACACGGTAACGTTAGCAGAGCAATATGGCACGCCTTTGTATATATATGATGTGGCCTTGATTAGAGA
>CAJGCH010000126.1 GCA_904501845.1 uncultured Bacillaceae bacterium
GGAATTCATCACGAAAGAGCAGGCAGAGGAGATTGATGTCGCTCAAATTCTCGGGTTTTTTGAAAGTGAAATCGGCCAGCGGATGAAGTCAGCGACAGCTATTCGCAAGGAAGTGCCGTTCACGATGGCTTACCCTGCGCAAGAAGCTTACCGTAACTGGGATGGCGGAGATGAGAACATCCTTGTTCAGGGGATTGTGGACTGCTTGTTTGAGGACGAGAATGGCCTTGTACTTGTGGATTACAAAACCGATGCCATCACTGGGAGGTTCCCGAATGGATTTGAGGAAGCAGAAGAAGTTTTGAAGGCGCGCTATGAGAAGCAGATTGAATTATATACGCGCGCATTGGAGCAGATTTTGAAGAGGAAGATTCAGGAGAAATACCTGTTCTTCTTTGATGGTGCTCATTTAATAAAATTATAGGCATTGTTGAAAGGCGTCCGGAGATTTTCGGACGCCTTTTATTTGTTTACAGGGAAGACAGTGCAAATAAATGCACTAATTCACATATTTTATTGCCAAAAAATTAATAATTACCCGTAATCGGCTGGTCCACACCATTTACATCAAGAATGGAGTTGGCGCTCAACCCATTGGTATCAAAAATGATTCCGCCATTGATACCTGAACCGGATCCATTGACATTTTTGGCAGCATGTTTTGGCGAGATGACGAGTGAATCACCGAAGTGAATGATTCCGCTTCCTGCATTGAGAATTTGAACGGAACCAACTAAAGCCGGCAATATTAATCCCTCCCTTCATTCGTTTGCCTCCTTCTCAATAGCTGCCTCACATTCATAACCCTCGATTCATTGCGCATATGACGGCTGTTGCCGATTTGGAGGAGCGATGAACTAGAAACGGCCTGTGATCGGATTTCTCCCACATAGATATATGGATTCGCATTTATGAAACTCATCTGGATAGGTTCATAGACAGGGTCAAAAACAGGCTCGGCATAAAACACTTTATAGTCTCCGAAGTTTCCTTCATCTCCAAAAAATAATTCTTGTTCTCTTTGGTAAGCAAGAACATTATCAACAGAGTGATAATAGCGAAGTTCCCCTATTTCAAACGTCGCTCCCCGTGACACGATAGATACATGAACATTATTAACGATAGAGGTCCGTTCCCACATTTGTCCTCTCTCTCTTATCTGGCCACTATAGGCTGCAATGGTCCGAATTCTAAAGCGCGGGGAGGTGTGTCCGAGGCAGTGAATAATTGCATGACCTCGGTGTCACCGACTTTCACGGCAGAGGCACTTGATATGGAGATTAGATGGACACTGCCAACACTTACATGTTCATTGATCACTTGAAAATTCATTAGGCATTCTCCTTCATGGATTCAGGGTAGACTTGCAGAAATCGGTTGATGGCATTTTGGATGTCTGATTTTGTCACCTCGAGTATTTGCTCGCGTACCTGCGGCAGCTTGTGCTCATGCCTGTTATAGGGCGGTGTTTGATCGAGATAATGATGAATGCGCTGTGGAAGCTGGCGTGCTAAATCTTCCATGATGAAGGAGCGCATGTCTTCATCCGCTTTCCGATTGCAATATCGTTCTGCCTGCGTGAACACTTCCTCTTTATCCTTTTGGAATTCGCTCAGAATCTCATCTGTTAATTGGCGGACGAAATCTTCGCGCATCGGGAAATTGAAAGGGTCCAAAGAAGGCTCTGCATTAATAGCCAATTCATCGATATTATTAAGATCATTAGGGGAGAGCCCGATGTTTAAGGTTCCTTCTAATCGTTCAATTTTCAATTGATCGAAATTGTATTCAATCTTATCGATGCGAACGGGATTGTGCTGTTTTAGCTCAAGAAGTTCTCCTTGAACCTGCGCTAAATTATTTTCAAGCTTGCAGATGGCTTCTTTTTGGCTTTGAACGGTTTGCTGCAAATACATGAGCAGCTGTGTCAGGTTTTGCTGCAAACTCATTCACCCCTTTCGATTTTGAATATCTACATGCTGTGCTGCTTGTTCGGTTTGAAATATAGGGTGTTCTGGTTCTGGTGCAGGAGCAGTAAATCCGCCGCTGTTGGTTAAGTAGGATTTTGCTTTTATAATGCCCGTGCTTCCAATTTGGAAGACGGATGAATTAGCGATGGCGTTGATTTTAATCATGTTTATGTTAATGCTTTGTTTAATGAAGAAATTCATATCTCACACCCCTACAAAGTAAATGCGATTGGCTCGTCGATTGCATCAGCGTCATACGTATTTGTTGCACTGTATGGATTGTTGACAGCCACATAATCACCGGTATTGAAGGATCCAGCTCCCGCAAAGGTCTTGGCGTTTGAATAGGGGGTAACCTTATAGATGTCCCCGACGTTAAAAATACCGCTGCTGCCGATTTGGAGAATTTGCACGACCCCGACTATACCTGGCATATTCTCACCTTCTCATTCGAATTATCAGTATACCTGTTTAGTATATGCCGGGTGGGCGAATAGGTGAGACAGTCAAGAAAATACAAACCCGAGACTTGAAAGCATATTGGAGTGCCGATTTTTTTAAATAATATCTTTTGGTAACTGATTCGGGAAAGAACCTGCTAAAATAGGAGTAGTAATTTGTCTATTCTGACTATTTAAGGGGGAAATGGAGTGAAATTGCGTTCAATTCCGGAAACAAGCCGATTAACGGTTATCGATCTTCTGAGAGGGGTGGCCATACTTGGCATCTTGCTTGTCAACATGATTGATTTCCATGCTCCATTCCTGTATATGCAAGCCGATTATTGGGACGGCGCTGATTTTTATACATATGCTTTTGTGGATATTTTTGCCCAAGGGAATTTTTATCCGATGTTCGCGTTTTTATTCGGGTATGGCGCCGTCCTGTTAATGAAGAGAACAATCGAGAAAGGTATGTCTTTTCCGCGTCTTTTTTCGAGAAGGATGGCGTTCCTTCTGATTGTAGGGGTGTTCCATGCCTTTGTCATCTGGCATGGGGATATCCTGATTTCCTATGCGATTTGCGGCTGGGTCATCCTGCTTGTTTATAAGTTATCTGGGAAGGCGCTCCTGATGCTTTCGGTCTTGCTTTATACAATTCCATATGGGCTGCTCGGTTTCTTGTCCATTCTTATTAGTGTCCTCGAGCCGGATGCAGCTAAGGTGAAGACAGACTGGGATTCGGCGGCAGAAGCTGTTCAGGTGTATGGGAATGGGAGTATTGCGGAGATTTTCTCATTCCGATTTGAAGAGTGGATGGCTGTAAATGGTCCCATGAGCTTTATTTTAATCTTTCTTTCCATCTTCCCTTGCATGCTTGCGGGAATGGCCTTCGCAAAGCTCGGTTGGCTATCGGATGCTGCCAGCCATCGGAAAAAGCTGCATGGGATGTTTTGGTGTTCTGTCATCATCGGATTGGGGCTGAAGATGTATCCTTATTTCGGGGGCTTTAATGCTGGCAGTCTTATCATGCAGGATAGCTTTGGCGGTCCGATATTGGCTTTAGCTTATATTACCGGAATTACACTTTTGTATGGCCGATTTACTTCCTTCCGAAAGCTGACAGAACCATTTGTTCCGCTTGGGCGAATGTCCATGACGAATTATCTGACTCAGTCTGTTTTTTGGACGTTCATCTTTTATTCGTATGGCTTAGGTTTTTACGGACAAATTGGGATGCTTGCAGGGACCGTATTGGCCATTCTCTTTGTCGCACTTCAAGCCGTGTTCTCAGCTTATTGGCTCAAATCATTCCGCATGGGTCCAGTTGAATATGTCTGGCGTCTGGCGACATACGGAGGGAGGCAACCATTAAGAATCACGGCCATTGAGAAGGAGGAGAGCGGGAATTGGAGAGGGTTATGATTATCGGGAGCGGGGGTGCTGGAAAGTCAACACTCGCCCGGGAAATGGGACTGCGTACAGGTTTGCCGGTCTTCCATTTAGATGCTGTTTACTGGAAACCGGGATGGGAACCGACTTCAAGGGAAGAGTGGGAACTGAAAATAAAAGAGATTTCGTGCGGTGCGAAGTGGATCATCGATGGCAATTATTCGGGTACCATGGATATTCGTCTCACTAATGCAGATACAATTATTTTTCTCGATTACTCTAGATGGGTGAATATGTATGGAATCGTTAAACGAAGAATGATGTATCGGAAGAAGACGAGACCGGATATGAATGAAGGATGCAAGGAAAGGCTGGATTGGGCGTTTATCAAATGGGTGTGGAGCTTTGAGAGAGAGAAAGCTCCTCAATTACGTAAGAAGCTGCAGAACTTCCCGGATAAAGAGGTTCATCATTTTCGGAATCGAAAAGAGCTAAAACTTTGGCAGAGCGGCCTATAAAAGAAAGGATGGATATAAGGATGAAATTGGCGACGATTATACTGGAGGGTAAAGAAGCAGCTGGAATTATAGATGGAGAGTTTTTCTATGCATTGGAAGATGTTCGGGAATACGCGGAAGGACTCCCGGATGATTTGAACAAGCTAATCGAACATTCAGCAAAATGGCTGTCTGTATTAGGGGAAATCGATCTTTCAGCTCTTGAAGGAACGGCTGTTGAAACGCTCGAATTTGCGCCGCCTATCAAGCCAAATAAGAATATTTTTTGCATTGGGAAGAACTATGCCGCACATGCGCGCGAGTTTGATGGAACTCCGCCTGAGAATATGATTGTCTTCACAAAGGCGCCAACGGCTGTTATTGGACATGAACAGCCCATCCCTTTACATGAAGGAGTTACGAATGAACTCGACTATGAGGGAGAACTCGCCGTTATCATCGGGAAGAAGGGCAAAGGAATCTCACGTGAAGAGGCAGACGAATACATCTTCGGCTATACAATCCTGAATGACATTACAGCAAGGGACCTGCAAGCGAGACATCAGCAATTCTTCCTCGGCAAAAGTCTAGATGGCACATGTCCGATTGGACCGTGGATTGTAACAAAGGATGAAGCAGGGAATGCGGGTGACCTTGAAATTGAGACAAAGGTAAATGGAGAGGTAAGGCAGCATGCGAGAACATCCTTATTTCTCTTCCCGATTGATGAGATTATCGCAACCCTCTCAAAAGGGATGACCCTGGAGCCAGGTGACATTATTGCAACAGGAACACCTGCTGGAGTCGGTAAAGGATTCAAGCCCCCGCGCTACTTGAAGAATGGCGATGTCATTGAAATATATGTCGAATCCATTGGAACTTTGGTGAACAAAGTCCAACAATAGTGCTTATTCGTCGAACTGCGTAAGCTATTATGCTACGATGGAATTGAGGTCAGATGTCAGCAGGAAAGGTGGGGAAATCAAATGGGCGGAACAGTAGAACATATTTCTATGTGGATTTTGTTGGTCATCTTATTCTTTGTATCCTTTAAGATGACAGGAAAATCACTGAAAATCACGATGATGATCAATCGTGTGCTTTACATATTGATTATCGCGACAGGCGTGATGCTTCTCTTAGGCATTTCCAATATTAATGGGGAATATATTGCGAAGGCAATCGTTGGACTTTGGGTCATCGTATCGATGGAAATGACTTCGGTCAAGCGCTCAAAGGGGAAGCCGTACAAATCATTCCTGATTCAATTCTGGATTGCTTTTGTACTTGTGTTGCTTCTCGGTTTCAGATTACCGATGGGCATTCAGCTTTTCGGATAAGAGAAGATATAAGAATACCTCTGATTTTGGAGCGTATAAGACTGAAGGCAAGAACCTGGTGTCAGGGGCTGCCTTCAGTTTTTTTATGCTTTTTTCACTAGGGAAAAGAACAGTCAAGGTCAACGCCCTAGTCCATTCTTCATTTAGGATAATAATTTTTCGATAAGGACTTTCTTGCCTGTGTTTAATGTGAATTCAAAACGGTTGTGATCCTTCTCCTTTTGGTTGAAATGATGATGGACCGAACATATATATTCTCCATTATCAAAAATATAAAAATTCGTTCCGGAGAGATGGTCGGATGTCATGAAGGATAGTTGATTATATCCATAAATACAGTCATAGATGGAGAAATCCATCCCATTCAATGCAGTGACGAAATGGTAGAAGGCATCATCATAAAGCTCATCTAACAAGCGTTCAAGCGAGTAAAGCAAATTCTTTTTGATTCGAACCCGATCTTCATCCATGATGAAAATCAATTCTGACCCGCATAAAAGCTTGCCATCCTCTACTAGGATTCCCTTGCGCCAGCGGTTGTTTCGGAAGATGGAGATTTCATTATTCATGTACTCCTCTAAGGGATATGCCTCATCTGTCTCCTCATCAAAAAACACCCATTGGTCATTAATGTTTTCAAAAACTCCTTCTGTGTATGCCCTCATTTGAGCATTTAATAGTTGTGTTCGCAGCTGATTATTCATGTTTGCGCCTCCAAATGCAGTAAGCGGGGGTAGCCAGCAGAGGAGTAACCCCCGTATGAAATATGTTGTTTGGCACCTATCTTATTGATTGACATAAACGGCGCCTTTTATAACCCGACTCTTGAAACTCTGGACAACTAACCATCTATTTAAATGATGCATATCATGTAAGCAGGAATGGGCCACAGGCTTGTTTTGAAAGGATGATGTTATTTTGTGTGGTATTACTGGATGGGTAGAATACGACAGATCGATTAACCAGGAAAAAAAGATTTTAACGGCTATGACCAATACCCTCTCCAAGAGAGGACCGGATGACATGAATATCTGGGATGATAAGCATGTTGGACTAGGGCATAAACGGCTTGTCGTCGTTGATCCGGTAGGCGGAAAGCAGCCGATGGTCCGTGAAAAAAATGGAAGCAAATATGTCCTTTGCTATAACGGCGAATTGTATAACACCGAAGAAATCAGAAAAGAACTTTTATTAAAAGGATATTCATTTAAGGGGCATTCGGACACAGAAGTCTTGATAACGGCCTATATGGAATGGAAAGAAAAATGCGTGGATTTTTTCAATGGGATATTTGCCTTTGCTGTATGGGATGGAGAAAGAGAACATCTCTTTGCCGCAAGGGACCGACTTGGCGTTAAGCCTTTTTTCTATTCTATTCAGAACGGCCAGCTTCTGTTTGGCTCTGAGATCAAGGCGCTGCTTGCCCACCCGGATGTAAAGCCTGTCATAACACGTGAAGGATTAGCTGAAATTTTCGCATTAGGTCCCTCCCGCACGCCAGGTGCAGGAGTGTTTAAGAATATAGCCGAACTAAGGCCAGCCCATGCGATGACCTTCAGCCGAGAGGGTCTTTCTATCTGGCGTTACTGGAACGTGAAAAGTGAAGCGCATGAGGAAAATCTGGGTGAAACGGTTGAACAGGTTCGATACCTTGTGACGGATGCGGTAAAGAGGCAATTGGTCTCAGATGTCCCTCTTTGCACATTTTTATCCGGCGGCTTGGATTCAAGCGCGATAACGGCGATTGCTGCCAAGCAATTCCATGATGAAGGGAAGTCACCCCTCCATACGTATTCCATAGATTATGAGGACAATGCGGCGCATTTTGTGGCAAATGACTTTCAGCCTAACTCAGACGGTTATTGGATAGAACTGATGAAGAATGAGTTCGGCACCAATCACCACTACTGTGTTGTCAGCCAGGAAGACTTAATTACGAACCTGGCAGAAGCCGTAATGGTCAAGGACCTTCCGGGAATGGCAGATATTGATTCTTCCTTGCTATGGTTCTGCCGAAATATCAAAAAGGATTTTGTGGTCGGATTGTCAGGTGAGTGTGCTGATGAAATCTTTGGCGGATATCCATGGTTCCATAAGCCTGAAAGCCTATCAAATGATGCCTTCCCATGGATGAGGTCCATCAAGGAAAGGCAAGCATTACTTAGAAGCGACTGGCAAGCAAAGCTAAATCTTGAAGAATACATGAGTGAAAGATACAAAGAAAGCTTAGCTGAAACACCGCTTCTTGACGGCGAATCAGAACTGGAGCAGAAGAGACGGCAATTATTCTACTTGAATATGACTTGGTTCATGACTAATTTGCTGGATCGGAAAGACCGGATGAGCATGGGGGCGAGCCTTGAAGTGAGGGTCCCATTCGCCGACCACCGTCTTGTTGAATATGCCTGGAATATCCCATGGGAGATGAAGATGGCTGACAATCGCGAGAAAGGAATACTGAGGAGGGCGCTGAAAGGGGTCTTGCCGGATGAAGTGCTTTATCGTAAGAAAAGCCCGTATCCGAAAACTCATCATCCCTTGTATACAAAGCTTGTGAAGGATTGGCTGACCGAGCTATTGGAGGATGGGAATTCACCGCTATTGGAGTTCTTCGACAAAGAACAGCTTAAGGCGATGGTCGAAACAGGAGGAGCATCATTCAAAGCCCCGTGGTACGGACAATTGATGAA
>CAJGCH010000127.1 GCA_904501845.1 uncultured Bacillaceae bacterium
GGGATAGATGAGAATGCATGCTTATGGGACAGGACAGGTGAACGAGGTTGGTCACCTGGAAATCGGCGGAGTGGACACGGTAACGTTAGCAGAGCAATATGGCACGCCTTTGTATATATATGATGTGGCCTTGATTAGAGAAAGAGCCACTATGTTTCAGGAAGCATTCAAAAAATCCGGTGTGAAAGCACAGGTAGCGTATGCGAGTAAAGCGTTTTCGTCTATCGCTATGTTTCAATTAGCGAAGGAAGAGGGCTTATCCCTGGATGTTGTCTCGAGCGGAGAGCTTTATACAGCCTTACAGGCTGAATTCCCGCCGGAGAGAATTCATTTGCATGGGAATAATAAGAGCCGAGAAGAACTGGCCATGGCCATCGATGCCAATGTCGGCTGTATTGTGGTAGATAATTTTTATGAGCTATCCTTAATCGAGTCGCTATGCAAGGTGAATGGGAAGGTGTGCCCGATTCTTATCCGGGTGACACCTGGGATTGAGGCACATACCCATGATTATATCCTGACCGGACAGGAGGATTCAAAATTCGGCTTTGACCTATGGAACGGACAGGCTGAAGAAGCCTTGCGCCTGGCTTTATCGAAGGATTGTTTTGAAGTCCTTGGCTTACACTGCCATATAGGCTCACAGATTTTCGAGACGACTGGCTTCATCTTGGCGGCACATAAGCTTAGTGAACAAATTCATAACTGGCATGAGCACTATAGCTTTTCGCCAAAGGTTCTTAATTTAGGCGGCGGATTCGGTATTCGTTATACGAAAGATGATAAGCCAATCCCGGTTTCCGTCTATGTAGAGGAAATCGTTAAGGCAGTTAAGCAAGATTTCAACAAGTACAGAATGGATATGCCGGAGATCTGGATTGAGCCAGGACGCTCGCTTGTCGGGGATGCCGGGACGACCATTTACAAAATCGGGTCAACAAAGCATGTGCCTGACACACGCACCTATTGGGCGGTTGATGGCGGCATGAACGATAATATACGCCCGGCCTTGTATCAGGCTAAATATGAAGCAAGACTCGCTAACCGGATGAATGACAAGGTGGAGGATGAAGTGGCAATCGCCGGGAAATGCTGTGAAAGCGGAGATATGCTCATATGGGACTTGCCGCTTCCGCCTATTCAGCATGGGGACTTGCTTGCCGTCTTTTGCACGGGCGCCTATGGTTACTCCATGTCCAATAATTATAACCGTATTCCCCGCCCGGCTGTTGTCTTCGTCGAGAATGGTGAAGCAAGACTGGTTGTCAGAAGAGAAAGCCTCGAGGATTTGGTTAGGAATGACTTATCTCTTTATTAATGAAGGCGTATAAAGATGCCTGCTAAAGTGTTCAGACATCTTTTTTTATAGGCTGGTAAGGGGGAACCCTCCCATAGCCGCCCGATTACAAAAAGGAGCAGCCCATTATGGACTGCTCCTTGAAAATAAGTGATCTGCTTAAGAGAATAGTGCTTTGATTGCATCGATGAGGGAGACAAAGGCTGCCTTCAGCTTCTCGAGGAAGGATTGTCCTTCTTCAGATTTCAGATAATTGGTCACTTTCTCTTTAGCGGCGTTCAGCTGGTCGTTCACAGCACCCCAGTCAATGCCTAAGTCTTGCAGCTTATTGAACAAGTCTATCAAGCTTTGGATTTGGGCGTCGGTTAAGTTAATATTAATCTGCTCTGCGGCCTGGATGATGATGGTGCGAAGCTCTTCGTCATTCGCAGGCGGATTTACAGCAATTTCTTCTTTAATCGTTTCGACTAGCGTGGTTGCTTCCTCTGTGCCGATTTCATCGCCAAGCTTTGCGGTCTCAACCATCTCTTCATTGGCTGCCTGCTTTTGCTCTTCAGAGATTTCAGTATTGGTTGATACTTCATATGCTTTAATTAAGCCGGTTAATGCGGCTGTGCCGGATACTTCAAATGGTGCGGTGACATAAATGTCAGCATCCTTGATTCCAGCAGTAGCCAAGGCATTTTTGTACATATCTTCGGTAACCCAAGTGATATTTTTGGTTTGGACATTAATTCCTGAACCGCTTTTGGCAATTGTGATGGATGAAGAGGAGATGGCCTTTGTGCCAATTAGGCGGCTGGCCACTTTGCCGTCAAGATAATTATGTTCTTCTTTGTTTGACACAGTCACAATATCTACATCATCTGGTGCGTTCATTTCAGCAAGCAATAATTTTTTCTGCTCGGCGGTCAAATTTTCCCCGAGCGTGACAACCATGTCACCGCGCTGCAAGTCCGCATGCGTGATGCCAGGAATCAGGAAACCTGCTATCAAGAGAGCAGACATCATTTGTGCAATCCATTTTTTCATGTTTCATTACCTCCTGTTTGAATTAGACGTATGAAAATAAAAAAGGTTTCATTTGTTGGCCATGGGAATGATTGGCTGGTAAAAGCATTGAGCAAATGAAGGGTCTTTTTTTCCACTTTGAGTAAATACTTAGGGTGGAAGTTTGTCTAATCCTAAAAATACTATACTCAAAAGCTTGCGATTTTGAAAGGTGCTTTTGACAAATATTCGCAAACAGGAGAGTTTACAGATTGCTGTTCATTATGTATAGTAGGGAATCAGATAGGGATTGGGAGAAATGCGGATGTTTTAAGTCGGGATTTGGAGAAGTTGAATTCCTGGGAGAAAACGAGTATGATTAGAAAGATTGTAAAAAGAACTTATTCTATAATTCTCATTTGATGAGGGGTCAATTATGCTAATTAGGTACAAAAAAAGCTTTGAAAAAATCGCAATGGGGTTATTATCCTTCATGCCTGATGAAAAGGATATCAAAAAATTGCAGCAAAGCATGAAGAGCTACGAAACAGATGAGACAAAGCAATTATTCTTATGGAAAGAGGATGAAGACTTCATCGGATTGATTGGCGTGGAGGTCCATGGGAATACGGCTGTGCTTATTGATGTTTCTGTGAATCCATCTCATCGCGGTCAAGGAGTGGGCCGGAAGATGGTGGCCTCAGTGAAGGATTTCTATCCAGACCATGAGTTTGATGCCCGAAAAGAAACCGCTGCATTTTTGGCGAAATGCACGGATTGTTAATTTAATAGACCGCCATAAAGAGAGAAAAGCCTGCTTTCGCGGGCTTTTCTTTATTTTTGCCTCCTGATTTGCAGTTGCTTGTACCTCTCGGCAATCACATCAGAGCGATCTCTCTTTGTATGTCTATGAATTAACTGGCTGTCCGTCAGATTGCTGCTGACTCCCCAAACCAAGCTTTGGCGCTTACATTCTTCCTCACAAATCGAGGCAAGCTCAGGGTCTGCTATTGGGAGCATGGGGCTCTCATAAGGGATTTTAGCGTGAATTCGTTTAATGTAGCAAGACAGGAGGTCACCAAGGGAGGAGACATCCAGCCCGAGCCGAGCGGCTTCCCGAGCCCTCAGGTCAACAATTTGCCTGGCTTTCGCAAGTGTGCGTGCTGCTCCTGCAAGATTGCCTCTGCGGTAATGATAAAGGCCGACCGCTATTTGAATGAGGCCGACCCAGACTGAATCACGTGCGAGCGGGGGATGTTCCTTCCAGTATTCCTCAAGTATTTCGTGACATTCAAAATAATCCCTGCGGCCGTGGAACTCAATTAAGAATTGTATGTACTCATTTGGATAGCGCATCGTCTTTGTTCCTCTCCAATCCTTTAGGCAAATACTACCTTTACTATACCTGTATTGGCAGTCCAAGAAAAGGAATAAAAACTGCCGGCTTCATACCGGCAGCTCTTCAAGTGGTCTTGCCTGAATAGGACTTATTCAGGATGTCAGCACCAGAAAGCCGCACCTACGATAACAAGTAATATAAATAGTACGACAATCAATGCAAATCCGCTTCCAGCTCCTGCAAATGAACCGCCATCTCCCATAGTTAAATCCTCCTCTTAAGCTTTTCTGTACATTGCATTGTATGACGAACGCACAGAGTTGTTTGGGCAATTGCCCACTTCTTTTGAAATTTCTCCGCATACATGCTATTGGAAAGAAGGCGGACTTCATCTATACTAAAGGTAGTTTATTTACCTAGGAGAGCCTGAAGATTATGAGCTATAAGATTAAGATAGATGCTTTTGAGGGACCATTGGACCTGTTATTGCATTTAATAAATCGGCTGGAAATCGATATTTATGATATCCCGGTCGCTGAGATAACTGATCAGTATGTTTCGTACATACATACGATGAAAGAACTTGAACTCGACGTTGCGAGTGAATATCTCGTTATGGCCGCGACGCTCTTGGCCATCAAAAGCAAGATGCTCCTGCCCAAGCATGAGGATGAGTGGGATGCTGAAGAAGAGGAATTCATCTATGAGGAGGACCCTCGTGATGAGCTTGTCATGCAGCTGCTTGAATATAAGAAATATAAAGAAGCTGCCGGCGAATTTAAACACCTTGAGGCTGAGAGGGCGCTTATCTATACGAAGCCCCCGATTGACCTCACGCCATTTTCATCAGGTGCAAATGTGGAGAAAGCAGACTTGGATGTCAATTTGTACGATATGCTTGGAGCCTTCCAAAAGCTTTTGCGCCGAAAAAGACTGCAGAAGCCGCTGCAGACACGAATCACGAGACAGGAAGTGTCCATTGAAAGGCGCATTGGGGAACTGCGGGAGACGCTTAGGGCAAAGGGGAATAAAGTTCCCTTCACCAGCCTTTTTGTGGATGACAATAAAGAGCAGCTCGTTGTCACCTTTTTGGCTATCCTTGAGATGATGAAGCAAAATGAAGTCATCGTTGAACAAACAAATAATTTTGAGGATATTTTCATAGCATGGAAGCAGGGGGATTTAACCGTTGGAAATCATTAATTGGAAATCGATTTTAGAAGCATTACTTTTTGCGGCAGGGGATGAAGGATTATCCTTGCAGCAAATTGCAAGCGTGTTAGAAGTAACTGTCGAAGAGGCACGGGATACGGTGGCAGATTTGACACGCGAATATGAAAATGAAGATAGAGGGATCTATTTAGTGGAAATGGCGGGCGTCTATCAGCTGGCGACAAAAAAGGAGCATGCCCCGTATTTAAAGAAGCTTGTTGAATCCCCGTCCGTACACACATTATCGCAGGCATCACTTGAGACATTGGCGATCATTGCCTATAAGCAGCCTATTACCCGGATTGAGATTGAAGCGATTCGCGGGGTGAAATCTGAACGCCCTATTCAGACGCTCGCATCCAAAGCGCTAATTAAAGAAGTGGGTCGTGCAGAAGGAGCGGGACGAGCCTATCTATATGGAACTACATCTGAGTTTCTCGATTATTTCGGGCTGAAATCCATTGAGGATTTGCCGCAGATTGAGGATGATCAGGAAGAAGGCTTCAATGATGAGGAGGCCGATTTGTTCTTTCACAAATTCCAGGAGCTTGATTAAGTAAATCAGGAGGGGAAATGTTGAAAATCATTTCTAGTGTCGGATATGAGTTGACAAAGGAAAAACCAAATTCGCCGGAGGATCTGTTTAATCGTTCCATCGTGAAGTATAGGGAAGGCGGCCAGGTTAAGGAGCTGCAAATCCTGTATTTACGTTATTTTGAGGACTTATTGAAGGAGCGCACTCTACCTGAAGTAGCCGATTTTCTAACGAGGCATCCTGTGAAGGATTGCTTGGCTTTAATCTATGTCATAAAAAATAAAGGTTTCCTTTCGATGAAGAAAGTGTATATAAACACTGAGAGTGATTTTTTAAATATTTTTGAAGGTCTGGATATTCATGAGGTGGAAAGGATTCTAGAAGGCGGAGGAATATGATGGGGAACAAGGACAATCTTGACGGGCCTTCCAGCAATCGGCAAATAACGCATGACTTTTGTGCTAATCTGTAATAGAATATTCAGGAAGCAACGTTTCAAAATTAAGGGGAGGGTTCCGGTTGGGTAATACATTAGTGAAAAGCCAGTTGGAAGACGTAGCATCATATTTAGGAAAGACTGTACAAATCCTCGAAGCCTACTTGAATGATACTACTATGGATCGTTTAATGAGTGAAAAGAGCGGAAATGAAGAATACTACCGAGGGTTATTATCCTCCATTCGAAAACTTTGCGTTTATTGTGAAGAAAGCCTTGATGCATGCAAGATTGTGCTTAAAAACGAGCCATTTAATAAGGCTGCTGCAGAGAGGGTGCTTTATAGAGTCTACCATCAATGCATCGAAGAGTTTTTCGCACCGAAAAGCGACCTGTGGTTTGAGGACAGCCGTTCTGCTTATACAGGACGAAACTGCATTAAATTCAGGGAAGAAGCTCCAACTAGCTTGAAAGAGGTCATTAAAGAACTTGAATCCGATATGCAAAAAATGCGTGAGGATCTTGAGTATTATGAGACTGACTATAAAACAAAAATGGTTCAGTCTAATTAAAACGCAGATGACGAAGCGGGGTAAATTCCCTGTTCGATAAAATGTAAAGCTATGAGGTTCAGGATTTTGTATCCTGAACCTCTTTTTAATGGGCGCGAAAGTAATCATAATGCATGCCCTCTCGCGAATAAACTGGTTGAAGGATTCTTTTGGGGGTGATTGATTTGTCTGCTAGTAAACCATATTTGGATGAACTGGCCCGCTGGGTATCGGAGGTAGAAAAGTGGGCAGCAGCGAGAGGTGAGTCGGATCGCCAATTCTTGTCAGGGAGAATGGAGGATCTAAATGCCTATCTAGCTAAGCTCAAACAGCAGTCGCCGACAAATGAAGACCTGGCTAAGCTCCAGTCAATGGCCATTAGCCTTGAGGGAGCCTTGCAGAATGTTAAGCAAGATGAGGAATATGTGCCGGCAGGGAGGCATGCGCTCCCGCCGCTGCCTTATCCTTACGATGCATTGGAGCCTGTTATCAGCCGAGAGATCATGAAGCTTCATCATACGGTGCATCACCAGGCCTATGTGGATGGGCTTAACAAGGCTGAAATGAAGATGAAGGAGGCCAGGGAGAAAAATGACTTCGATCTGCTAAAGCATTGGGAAAGGGAGGCTGCCTTTCATGGGTCGGGTCACTATTTGCACACCATCTTCTGGTATAACATGAAGCAGGGTGGCGGGGGTGAGCCGGAAGGCGAATTACGTGAACTGATAGAGAGGGATTTTGGAAGCTTCCCGATGTTTAAGAAGCATTTCTCTGAAGCAGCAAAGAAGGTTGAGGGAGTCGGGTGGGCATTGCTCGTCTGGTCAGCGAGGGCTCGCCGTCTTGAAATATTGCAATCTGAGCGGCATATGATCCTTACGCAATGGGATACGATTCCGCTTCTTGTTCTTGATGTATGGGAGCATGCGTACTATTTGCAATACAAGACAGAGCGGGGAAAATATGTGGACAATTGGTGGAGATTGATTGATTGGCTTGATGTAAGCGGACGATTTAAGAAGGCAAGGGAGCTCGAATGGAAGATCTATCGGAAATAGGTTAAAGCGGCTGACTGACGGAGTCTTAGCATGAGGACTTTCGAAGTCAGTTGTTTGATGATTAGTAGAATAAGGGTGATTATCGGCATTAAAAAGGCCAAGCCTGAAGGTATCAACTGACCTGTTTTCTGATACCCCCCCGAAAAAAGAGTCTGTTTCGGCGGGCGGTCGCATAGACTTGTACTAAAACGCTGGAGAGGACGAGTGTGGTGAAAAGATATCTAGCACGAATGAAGAGAAAGAACACATCTGATTCATGTCAGCCAACCTCTAGGGGAAGGAAGATTCTCATAAGTCTTCTTGTGTGCCTAATGAGTGTGTCAATCGTTCTCGGCGAAGGGGAACAGGTGCAGGCAAGAGGAATGGAAAGAATGCAAGTCGGAGCGAAAAGCGCGGTCACCATTGAACAAAGCACCGGCAGGATTTTATTCGAGAAGGATGCTCATGCGAAAAGAAGGATTGCGAGCATAACGAAAATCATGACAGCCATTCTGGCGATTGAGTCTGGAAAAATGGATAAAACCGTAACAGTCACTGATTCGATTCTAAAAGCGGAAGGCTCAGCGATTTATTTAAAGGTCGGTGAGAAAATAAAGCTGAGCGATCTCGTCTATGGACTCATGCTCCGTTCCGGAAATGATGCGGCCATCGCGATTGCTGAATATATCGGGGGAAGCGTGGAGGGGTTTTCCACAATGATGAATCAAAAGGCGGAATGGATTGGGATGGAGAATTCTCATTTCACGAATCCGCATGGGCTTGATGACTCAAATAATCATTACTCGACCGCTTATGATATGGCCATTTTGACGCAGTATGCGATGAAGAACAAAGATTATCGCAAAATATCCGGCACAAAAATACATAGAGCCCCGAATCCGAATGAAGTATGGGACCGCGTA
>CAJGCH010000128.1 GCA_904501845.1 uncultured Bacillaceae bacterium
ATAGACGAAGCCATAGCGCTTTTGGAAACCATTCAGCCAGCTTAGCAAATCCGTGAATGACCAAACACAATAGCCAAGCATTTCAACACCATCTGAAATCGCTTCTTGGATGGCCTCAATATGAGCATGCAGGTATTTAATCCTATACTCATCATGGATTTTGTCCTCATCTTCTACCTGGTCGAATTCGCCGAGTCCATTTTCACTTATCAGAATCGGCAATTCATATCGGTTTGTGATCCTGCGAAGGGCAATCCTTAGTCCTTGCGGGTCAATATTCCAATCCCAATTGGTACGCTCGAGATGTGGATTCGCCGTTGTTTTATACAACCCTGGAATGCCCGAATCCTGTGATGTTCCTTTAATGCCGGTTGTATTCATTTCCCCGGCGCCTACACCATCCTCTAATGGATTCATCTCATAGGTTGTGCTCTGATAATAATTTAAGCCCATAAAATCCGGCTTGCCTTCCTTTAGTAAATCAAAGTCTCCCTCTTCCACTTCTGGAGCAAGACCACATCCCCTTAAATAGTTCCATGCTGATTTTGGGTATGTCCCAAAGGTATAGATATCCATCCACCAATGGTTATTCAGCTCCTCAGCGTTCTCTGCCGCCAATATATCCTCCGGCTTTGAGGTGGCCGGGTAGGCTGGAGAATAAGCAAAGCTTGGACCAATCTGGCCATCGGGCACATACTTTCTAAACGCTTTGATGACACTGGCATTGGCAAGGTTAGCATGGTGATTCACCTGATAAAACAGCTTTTTATTCTCCAAACCTGGCGGATGTGAGCCTTCATCATATCCATGGCTCGTAAATATATTTTGTTCATTTAAGCTGACCCAATATTTCACGCGGTCGCCAAAACGTTTAAAGCATTCCACGCTGTAATCGGTAAAATCCTCGATGATTCTGCGGGATTCCCAGCCCCCGTATTCATCCTGAAGTGCCTGAGGCAAATCCCAGTGATATAAGGTTAAAATGGGCTCAATTTTATGTTTCAGCAATTCATTGATCAACCCATCATAAAAGGCAATGCCCTTCTCGTTAACCTCGCCTCTTCCATTCGGAAAAATACGTGCCCAGGAAACGGAAAAACGATAGGCCTTCAACCCCATTTCTGCCATCAAACGGACATCTTCCTTATAGCGGTGATAGTGATCGACAGCCACATCTCCTGTCGTCCCTTTAAACGTCTTACCGGGTATACGAACAAATTGATCCCAATTCGTCATCCCTTTCCCATCCACATCCCATGCTCCCTCGACTTGATAGGCAGCAGAAGCCGCTCCCCACAAAAAGTCAGACGGAAATGGTTTTAATATTTTATGTATCATCATTTTAGGCTCCCTTCCTCTTTAGCTTTTCTCGAATACTAGCATTCAACCAATGATTACGTTCTTTTGCCTCTGCAGGAAATGATACAGAGCTCCGATTAAATTAGAATCATTGCCAAACTGGCATCTTTCCACGGTAACCGCTATGCCTTCTTTGTCATATTTCATTTGCTGCAATCGTTCATTGATCTGCTCAATGAATCCATCTCGTTGGCTGATTGCACCGCCAATCAAAATCTTCTCCGGATCAAAGATAAATTGCAGGTTATAGATGCCGACAGCAAGCCGCTTCATAAACTTTTCAATCTCATCCTGTACGTCCGCATCCCCATTTTCTGCAAAATCAAATATGACCTTACCGCTAAGAACATCCGGTTCCATCCCTTTTCGTTTAGCCACCTGCTTAATCAAGCCGCCTACGGCTGCCAGCGAACTCCAGGTTTCACCTGCTTGCTGTCCGAGATAATCCTCCATCACCATATAACCAAATTCCCCGGCAAATCCGTTCTTACCATGACGAATCTTCTTATCTAGAACAACTGCACCGCCAATGCCGGTGCCTATCACAATACAAAGATAATCGGCTGCATCCTTTGCAGCACCAATCCAGCCTTCAGCGAGCCCGGCACAATTTGCATCATTTTCTATTTCAACCGGTAAACCTGTCCGTTCCTGAAGGAGTTTTTTTATATTGGGTCCATGAAGATAAGGGAGAGCCGTAATTCCTTCGATATAACCTGTTTCCGTATTCACCGCTCCTGGCATGCTGACAGCCAGGCCATTCACTAAATATGATTGCCTGAATGACTTCACTATAGAATCAATCGCATCCAATAAATCGTCGAGACTCTTTTTGGGAGTCGGCAGGGAGGATTTTTCGATAAAACATCCGGTTTCATCCATAAGAGCATATTTGATGGCTGATCCTCCAACATCAAGTACCGTGTAGTAATTCACCACATAACCTCCCAACTAAATTTTTGTTCTAGGAATCTGGCAAATTAGCAGGATTCCCTGATAATCAACTCAGATTCAATAAAGACCGGCTTCAATTGTGAGCGATCATTGATCAAATCATCGAGCATATAGGCAGATAATTTACCAAACTTCTCTTTATCCTGTTTCACTGTTGTCAGTTTTGGAGAGCTGTAGCGACAAGCTGCAATATCATCACAGCCAATTAACCGGATATCCTCCGGACAATTCAGGCCTGCCTCCTTGATTGCTTGCAAGGCCCCTAAGGCCATCATATCTGATGTCGCGAATATAGCCTCGGGGAGATTTTCAGACTGGAGTATTCGCTTCATCGCCACATAACCGCTTTCCTCATGAAAGTCACCATATTGAATCCAGTCCTCGCAAACCTCCAGACCGAATTGATTCATCGCCTCCAGAAAGCCTTGTTTTCGAAATACCGAAACGGGAGAATCAAACTTGCCGCCTATAAAACCGACTTTTTTTATGGTCTGAAGATAGAGATACTCTACTACTTTTCTTGCCAAACCGACATTATCCGTCATGATATAACTTGCTTTTGGTCCTTTTAACTCAATATCGATTCCGATGCAGGGAAGCCCCTCTTTTGCTAAATTATAGGTAGACTCCTCTACCTCCTCTCCGGCAATGATTAAGCAGCCATCCACATTGAAATGCCGGCACCTTGCTATATAGCTGCCATTATCCGTATTAAATTTTTCATTTGAAAACATTAAAATATCATATCCAAGCAAACCCATATTCTTCTTGAAGGAGGAAATTACCTCATTAAAGTACGGATGGGTCATGTCTACATTAATCCTCCCGGCATAAATCAATCCAATCAGATTAGACTTTTTTGTTGCCAGCGATCTGGCAGAAAAGCTGGGCTCGAAACCGCTCTGATGAATAATATCGAGCACTTTTTTCTTTGTTTTTTCACTTATTCCATCATAATTATTGATGACCTTTGATACGGTCCCTGGCGAAACATTTGCCATCTGTGCAATATCTTTAATGGTTAAATTCATGTTAATCCCTTCTAAGATTGAGTGATAATCATTATTTTACAGAGCCTTCGGTAATACTTGAAATAAATAACCTATTGAATAACAAGAATACCACTAGCAGCGGAACCGTTGCCCAAAATACACCTGACATAATCATCCCAAAATCCACATCTCGGGTATTGCTCAACTGAGCTAATGCTACTTGAATCGTATAATTCTCCGGGTCTCTCAAGACGGTAAACTGCCATAGGAACTCTCCCCATACAGCGGTAAAAACAATAATGCCTAGTGTGGCAAATGCGGGCAGAATAATCGGTACGACAATACTTCGGTAAATTCTAAAGTTTGAGCACCCATCGAGTTTCGCTGCCTCCATCAGCTCATCAGGAACCGATTTACTGATATATTGCCTCATCAGAAATATGCCTAAAGGGTTCAAAAAGAACAGCACCATAACCCCTGGCAAGGTATCCAGTAAGCCTGCGTTTGAGATGAGGAAATATTGAGGGATTAACCCTAATTGCGGCGGAATGATCATCGTTAACAAAATGGCTATAAAGAGAGCATTTTTTCCGCGGAATGAGAACTTCGCAAAAGCAAAACCAGCCAAGGAACTAATAAATAGCACCACAATTGTGACGATGATGCATATGACAAAGGAGTTCCACATTGAACCGAAGAAATCAATGGAGTTTAACACCTTATTAAAATTTTCGGCCAGCATATTTCCTGGTGTAATGGTAGGCGGAATGGAGTTAAAGGCTGAGCTTGGTCTGGTCGCCATTACAAACATCCAATAAAACGGAAACAACGAAATGAAGGATGCTATCGACAAAAAGATATATACAAGGAGTTTCCCAGTGGAAAACCTTCTTGTCTTTTCATTTTTTTTCACTGTTGGCTCCTCCTTTTTCTCCCCATGCCAGATGTCAGATATACATTGATTGCTGCAAACACAGTAATCAGTATCAACAAGATCATGGCCGTTGCGGATGCTGTACCAAAGGATTGTAATTTAAATGCATCACGATATAAGTACATCACAATTGTCATCGCTTCATCCCGTGTAAAGGCATCTGTACCCAAGAACACGGTTGGCTCTGAAAATAGCTGCAGGGCTCCAACGGTTGAGGTAAAGACTGTCAATATAATAAATGGTTTCAGCATTGGTATAGTAATATAGCGGAACTGTTGAAACTTACTGGCCCCGTCAATAGTTGAGGCTTCGTAAAGATCGTTTGGAATACTCTGAATTCCAGCAAGGTAGATAATCGTGTTATAGCCTACCCATCGCCAAAAGACCATAATGGATATGGCAATTTTTGTTCCCCACTCTGAAGTAGCCCAGCTTACTGGATCAAGTCCGGCTAAGCTTAATACATAATTGGCTAAAGAGGATTCGTGGTTACTAAACAGCACGCTGAAAATCAAGGCAACGGCTACCATGGAGGTAATATAGGGCATAAAGATCGTAACCCTAAAGAAGTTTCTGAATTTAAGGAAGGCCATGTTCAGCAAGTAGGCAAATATAATTCCAAACACAATTTGCGGGGCGGTTCCCATGATTCCCATGATTATGGTGTTGTAGACCGACTTCCAGAAAAGAGGGTCCGTTAAGACAATTTTGAAATTATCCAGTCCTGCAAAGACCATCGGACTGAGGCCATTCCACTTTTGGAAGGCTAAATAAATACTAAATACAGCTGGATACAACCCAATAATCGCAAAGATGATGAAGAAAGGAGCAATATATAGATAGGCGGAATACATGTCTTTTTTCGCCTGAGACCTAAATGGCTTCTTTTTCTCTTTGGGCTTATTCGTAACGGCATTCGCTTTCACTGGATCCATTTTCACACCTCTTTTCCATTAAAGGCGGGGGCGGTTACACAAGCCCCCTCCGCCTTTTTCTGGTGGATAATTGAGTTATCGGTTTAATAAGCCCTTAGAGCGTTTAACAGCCTCTTTCCATTCCTTTTCAGGATCGGTTCCTTTCGTCTGGACATTCTCTAAAGCATTGGTTACTTCAGAATAAATCGGGAAGTATTTTTCACCTTTATATACAGCACCATTAATATCTTGTGCAGCTTCTGCGAATACCGGCGCGGTTGATTGTCCGCCAAAGAATTCATCTTTGTTTGTCTTGAATTCTTCCATTTCATAGACAGAATGGGCAGAAGGGAATAACCCCTTATCTTGGAATGATTTCAGCTGATTTTCTGGAGAAACAAGCCACTCTGTGAATTTATAGGCTTCCTCTGCATTTTCTGTTTCGCCTGGAATGGAAATGAAGGAGCCTCCCCAGTTTGCCGCAAATTCTGTTGGCAATGTCGCCACTTTCCATTTACCGGATGACTCTTGCGCATTGCCTTCCATCCAGCCCTTTAACCAGCCAGCCCCTAACTCAGCAGCAAATTCCCCTTTATTAACGGCATTTGCCCATTCAGGTGACCACATTTCATATTTACCGACAATGCCCATTTCATTTAATTTCACCGCATAATCATATGCTTCTTTAACAGCGTTTCCTTTCTCCTCTATCAGCAACTTACCTTCTGGGCTAAGGAATGTTGTTTCTGCACCATCTAAGTAGGCTCTGAAGGCCATATCAATACTATCAATAAAAGGTTTACCGGTTTTTTCTTTCACCTTAAGCCCTGCTTCTTCAAAAGCGGCTGGTGAATCAATCAATGCTGCCACTTCTTCCGGATTGGTCGGCAAACCAGCCTCCTCAAATAAATCAACTCGATAGTATAACGCTTTTGGACCAATATCCGTTGGCAGACCAATCAAGAAATCTCCGCTTTCGTTCTCACCTGTTTTCCACTTCCAATCCAGGTATTGATCCTCAATATCCTTTGCACCAAGATCATAGAGGTTCTCAAAACGGTCTTGTGCCGCTTTGAAACGATCCAGCTGGTCAATTTCTAGCATTGTGATATCGGGCGCGCCATTTCCAGCAGATAAAGCGGTAAATAATGCATCATGATGCTCCGCCGTTTCAGCGGATCTTACTTTAATTTTGACCCCAGGGTTTTCTTTTTCATATTCCTTCGCTAAATCCTCATAATTAGTTGCGCCAAATGTCCAGAAATTTAGAGTGACGTTTCCATCTCCGCCTTTACCAGAAGCCTCTTCATTATCCTTACATGCTGCTAATGACAATGCCAGTACTGTTGTTAGGCCGATTGCAGCCAGTTTCTTTAAACCTCTCAATTGCCGTACCCCCTTATTATTGTTAATCAACTGTTTACCAAGTGGATTTTAGCTACAAAAGACCCTAGAAATTTTTAATACGGTCTCCCTCCTTTTCCACACTAATCTTGGAAAATATAATAATGGCACGATACTAAAGAAACCGGTTTCTATGAAAGTTCAATTATATGTATTTATCTGCGATTGAAACCGCTTTCATAGATGATTATATACAGCATCATTTTGAAAAACAACCATTTTTTTGTAATTTTTAAACAAATATTTAGAAACCGCTTTCCTCTTTATCCGCTATAAGCTTCAAAAGGACAGACGATAAGAGTCATGCGAGCACGATATAGCGAACCTTCCATGTAAATACACATTAGATATTGAGGTGACATATGATACATGAACGAAACCGCCTAGGGGGAGTTTTAATGATTATTTATGTCGTTCGTGCGGGTGATACACTTCGGCAAATTGCAAACCGATATGGTGTCAACATGAATTCAATTGTACAAATTAATGGGCTTCCAAACCCTAATCAATTATTGGTTGGCCAGTCTCTCGTTATTCCTAAGCCCGGTACTTATCATACTGTTAAAAGCGGGGAGACTCTATCATCCATTTCACAGCAATACGGCGTTACGGTTCAATCGATTATACAAGCAAACCAGTTAACAAACCCTAATGCGCTCAATGTAGGTACCCAGCTATTTATTCCGCCAATCACTCATATCGTGCAGCCTGGGGAAACCTTAAGACAAATTGCCAATCGGTATGGAACTACAGTTCAAGCCATCATGAGAGAAAACAACATTAATAATCCGAACATCGTTTATTCAGGAGTGAGATTAGCTATTCCCAGATCGAAGCCTGTCATTGAAGTAAATGCCTACACGTATCAGTCCAGTGAAAATGCCGTCACTACCCTCAACCAAATTGGTGATTTATTAACGTATTTCAGCCCTTTTGCTTACAAAATTAAGGAGGATGGAACATTACAGCCAATGAATGATCAAGCAATGATCAAGGCTGCACTGGCGAATAATATAATGCCGATGATGTCGCTTACCAACTTCACATCAACCCAAGCAGGATCCAACTTAGCGAATACAATCTTGGCTAATTCAGAATTAAGGGAAAAGGTCATTACCAATGCCCTTCAAGTGATGGATGAAAAGGGTTATAGAGCACTGAATATCGATTTTGAAAATGTGCTGCCAGCTGACCGCGAAAATTATAATCGATTTCTTCAATTGGCCGTTGACCGCCTCCATCCAAAAGGATACTTGGTATCATCCGCTCTTGCACCAAAAGCGAGTGCGACCCAGGCTGGGGTCTTGTATGAAGCGCATGATTATGAGGCACATGGCCGAATTGTCGATTTCGTCGTGCTGATGACATATGAATGGGGTTATCGGCTTGGCCCGCCGCAAGCCATCTCCCCTATTAACCAAATGAGACGGGTAGTGGAATACGCTCTATCAGTCATGCCTGCAGAAAAAATATTTCTAGGTTTCCAAATCTATGCCAGGGATTGGCTTGTTCCTCATGTCCAAGGTCAGGAAGCTGAAACATTCAGTCCGCAAGAAGCAATCAGGCGTGCGGTCAAATATAAAGCTACTATTCAGTATGATACACCTGCACAATCGCCATTTTTCCGCTATACAGATGAACAAGGACGGGAGCATGAAGTATGGTTTGAGGATGCGCGAAGTGCTCAAGCTAAGTTCGATATGGTTAAAC
>CAJGCH010000129.1 GCA_904501845.1 uncultured Bacillaceae bacterium
CATACCCCTTTACGTTCCGCCATCTATAACAATATTTTAGGTGTTATTAAACTATCAACCTTCCATTTTAACAAAACCACCGCTCAATAAGACAAACTCCTCCGGCTATCTCGGACCTATATAAATGCCCTTATTACCCTTCCGGCAATTCCAGCCAGGCAAAGGAGAAAATACACTGTCCCGAAAAGGAGAAAGGTCATTCTCCAAAACCCTTTCATAAATCGGATCAAGTCCACTTCATCCTTCACTTTATATTGCACAATTAGTACAATTGAAGCCGTCAATACCAAAATAATAAGAATCAGCCATATATATGACTCGCCAAGCATTGCCTGCGCGGCAAAATGAACCGCCAATATAAGAAAAAAAGTTGTCACATCTATGGAAAGCTTCGCGGCTTTTCGGTTATTCCTAAATACTGACTTGGCAATCACATAAACTGCTATATAGACCAAGGCTGGTACAATAATGCCTGCCGCAATCAGGCCTGCAAATATGTTTTCCACTCACATTCCCCGCTTTCTTCCAAGCCTCTTATCATTGCGTATAACGCTGAGGCTAAAATCATCTTTTGATTGCGCCCATTTGCTTCCTCAAAGCAGAACCCCAGAATGGACTCGATTTCTGTCTTTCTCTGCATTTCAATATCACGAAGCATGGAGGATTTATTATCCGCCGTTCGTTCGCATATAAGGACTATTTTTTCCAGAAATTCATGGTGCCTCCGCTCCTCAATTCCAAGCCCCCTGCATACCTCCTCACATAAATCGCTGAGAACTTGCCGGAAATAAGGATTAGTGATTAATTCCCCGTTCTTCACGCCAAGCACGGCTGTCAGCGGATTAATGCAAGCATTTGCAATTAACTTCTCAATCAGCCGGGGATAAATATCCCTGACCTCTTCAATAGGGAATTCGGGAATCTCCTGATCGAAAAGACCTTCCCGCCTTTTCCCTCTATACAAACCAATTCGCACAGCACCTATGCCTGTATGAATCGTCGTTGTCTCATTGTCGCGCAGCGCACCATGCTCCGTTATTCCTACATACACTGTTTCACTATGTAAGCAATCTAACTTTTTTAAATGACTCATGCCATTTTGCAAGAACAAGAGAGGCACTTCCACATCTTGGATATACGGAAGTATTTCATCTATCGCACCCTGCTTCACTGTCACGATAAGCAGCTCCTGAGCCGCTAAAACTTTTGAGCGCGTAAGCATCTCTGCTGTGCAAGCTGTATAGACCGGATGGATGCCTTTGATCTCGATTCCACCGGCACGGTTAATCTGATTCGCTTGATTCTCTGTCCTCGTAAACAACGTAACATCATGTTTCTTGCCTAATCTTCCGGCTACAAGTAAGCCGATGGACCCGCCGCCAATAATACCAACCTTCATATATACCTCCACCAGCCTTTTGTCATAATTGTAGCAAAACCTTTGTTTCATGGAAAGACAGCCTTTGAAACGCTCCAATACTGGTGAGGATACCTCGCGACGAAACAATATGAATTTTCCATCATTTTATATATAATGGATATATAGGGATGGTTAGACAAACAAGGGGAGGACATGGGATGAGTGTAAAAGTTGAAAGATTACTAGTGAATTACCGGACATTAGAGGAATTCAAGAAGTTTAAGGAATATGGGCTGCAGGAATTATCGATGCTTGAAGACCTGCAAGCAAACCTCATCGAGGATGATAGCGAATCACCATTCTACGGGATTTATTACGGCGATAAGCTGGTAGCCCGAATGAGCCTTTACAAGATTGACTCACGCTTTGATAAATATTTCAATCCCCCGCACGATTACTATGAGATATGGAAACTTGAAGTGCTGCCAGATTACCAAGGCAAAGGATACGGCACCATGCTGGTTGATTTCGCCAAATCCTTTGGACTTCCAATCAAAACAAATCCAAGGGTTCACTCAAGAACCTTTTGGGAAAAGCAAGGGTTCGAATCTGTTTCCTATGATGTAGAAAGAGACCTCGGGGAGAATCCGCTTATTTGGCGCCCAGAGGGCATTACGCTGCTCGACAAATAAACTGCGGCGGGCAAACGAGGCAACGGTATTTATACAAAAAAAAAGAGCACATATGGCATGTGCTCTTTTCCATTATTTCCCTGCAGAGAATTTCCTAGCCTTCTCAAGCACACCTAACAAACCATAATACTCTGACTCAATCCATTTATACTGCTCCTCAAGCTTTTTCTTCTCCTCCGCTAAAACATCTGCATGCTTTTTCAGCAGTTCATTGGCCTTTTGCAATTCTTTATAGGAATCAATGGAGTATTCCTCGAGTATTCCTGCGAGCTCCGCCAAATAGGCAATCACCTCGTGCAGGGTAAGGTCTTTCCCTTCACCCGCTTCTCTAGGTTCAGCTGCATCAGAGTCAGGCACAACGGCGCGCTCATCGTCAGAACCCGTTTTCTTCATTTCTTTCCGCATTTTCTTCGCCGCTTCAATTTCTTGCTTAAATTGCTTTCGCACAAATGAATTCCATCTAAAACCGCAAGCTGCCGCCGTTCTTGTGACACCCTTGCCAACTTCCTCAAAAGCTTTAAGCTGGGTGCTCCCTTCCTTAATATGTTTCAGCACCACATCCGCTAAATAGGCATCCTCATCCTCTGTCCACCCATCCTGCCTTGATCCTGACATCTAGTTTCCTCCCATCCATTGCATGGTTATATATCCATACTTATGCGGTTGGTAGGAAAGATAGAATGCTGAATGATTCTATCAAATGAGGATTTTCTTATTTGGATAAAAATCGATTGACCGCCTCCATATGGGCCGGCTTCTCCCACAAAGCCGCACAGCGATCCACCTCCTCCTCGATCCGTTCCGAAAGACCTGTGTGCTTCCACTTGCGGATAAGCATTTCTTTATATGCCATGACTGCCGTATTTTCATTATGTATATATGGGTAGACTTTCTGTATGATTTCATCCTTCGTTATCGTCTCCATAGAAGCCTGGATGAAATGAGATTCAATTGCTTCCTCAGCTGCAATGAAGCGTCCGCACATCAGCCACTCAAGCGCCTTTTGTGAGTTAAGCTTCTCCAGAAGAAGACTGCCTCCTCCCCAGCCTGTCGTAATGGCTTGGCGAACCTGTATGAACCCAAGACGTGCTCCTGTTTTGGCAAACCGGAAGTCACAGGCTGTCGCAAGTTCAAGCCCTCCGCCGACGGCAGCTCCATTTATGAAGCAAAAGGACGGCTTCGGCAAAAAGGCAAGCTGCGTCAAAACCTTAGACATCTTTAAAAGCATATAGCGGGCCTCCTCATATGTTTGCAGCTGATGAAATTCGCCCAGATCCCCGCCCGAGCAGAAAGCATCCTCCCCCTTACCGGTCAAAATCAATGCTTTAACAGCATTATCTTCCCGAGCTAGGCGGATGATATCAGCCAATTGATCCATCATTTCGAAATTAACCGCATTGCGTACCTCTGGTCTGTTCAATGTCACCAATAAACATTCATCCAATCGTTCATATTCAATCACACTCAAAAAGATCTCCCCCCAGCATTTGTCTTAGCACCGGATTCGCAGCAACAAAAAAACACAGGTCTCCCTGTGTTTTCTCGAGTTGATTATTTATTTACAACTTCTTTTCCTTTGTATGTTCCACATGCCTTACAGATACGGTGAGACAATTTCATTTCACCGCAGTTTGGGCATTCAACCATACCAGGGACTTGAAGTTTGAAATGCGTACGACGCAATCTCTTTCTAGTTTTAGAAGTTCTTCTAAAAGGTACAGCCATGTTTTACACCTCCTTAAAAAACGATGGTTCTATGGAAGACTTATGTAGTCTTTCATTTGTCTTTGTCATGATCATCATGGTTGTCAAGTAGCTGGGCTAACTTTGCAAGTCTTGGATCCACCTTCTTAACTTGCTGATCCTCAGAGATCACTTCCCAATCATCACCAGATTGTGGAGCACCATTAACGGGATCCGCTGTATCACAGAAAATCTGCATCGGAATTTCCGTCAGGATAATCTCTCTAATGACCGGTGTCAAATCCACTACATCACCTTCTGCTAAATGGAACTCCCCGTCTTCCTCTTCCATGCCGTCCAATCGATTAAACAGAAAAGTTTCTGTCGTTTGTACATCAATTGGGAATGGAACATCGACTAAAGTTCTTGAGCAAGGCAATGTCAATGTACCTGAAATTTTCAAGTGAAAAGTTACTCGGTTAGAGCCAAGATCAGCTTTGCCAAATACTCGTATTGGTGAAACGCGGCGAATTTGTGAATCAATCTTCATTAATTCAGGCATTTCAGCCGTTTCATCAATTGTAAATCCATTATCGCGGAATTTTTGTAGTTGTGGAATTGTCCATTTCAAATCCTATCACCTCTAAGGCAACAAAGGTAATTATAGCTTTGGTAAACTCATTTGTCAATGTTTTTTCTTTACAGCCATAAGTGATACCCTTATCCATATTTTAAGCGCTTGTCTTGTTATTTTACCCGAATATGAGCGATTTGAAAACAAGGGATTTTCACTGAACAATCTGACCGTTTGCAACCAAGGATTTCCGTCATATACTATTAAGACACAAAGAACATGTTAGGAGGTCCCCTATTTTGAAAGCTGCAGGACTAGTTGTCGAATATAATCCGTTCCATAATGGTCATCAATACCACCTCGACCAATCCCTCGCTTCTACGAAGGCTGATATAGCGATTGGAGTTATGAGCGGAAATTTCCTCCAAAGAGGCGAGCCGGCCATCGTGAACAAATGGGCAAGGACAAAGATGGCCTTGGCGGCCGGTGTAGACTTGATTGTTGAACTGCCTTTCGTTCACGCTGTCCAAAAAGCCGAATATTTTGCCGAAGCAGCCATCCTATTGCTTGAGGAGCTTCAATGTGACTGGGTATGCTTCGGGAGCGAACAGGGCAATATCGAACCTTTTTTAGATACATACACCTTGTTAAAAGAGAATACTGACTTTACGAGCGAACATGCAAAGAGCTACATGAATGATGGCCACAGCTATCCCAAGGCAATGGCGCTTGCATACGCGGAGCTAAAAAAAACACATTCAAATATGCTTACACTGGACAAGCCCAATAATATACTTGGCTATCATTATGTGTCTGCCATCCTAAAAAATAAGCTTTCCATCAAGCCCGTCACCATACAGCGTACCGGCTCTGGTTATCATGACGCAGATTTACCGCTGAATTCTATCGCAAGTGCCACGGCCATAAGAAAGGAATTAACCGCTGATGGAAGATTGCAGGATGTTGCCCGATTCCTCCCAAGGACGTCCTGTGAGATTCTGCATGATTATCAAGAAGAGATGCAAGTCTGGCATACATGGGAAATGTACTGGCCTTATGTCAAGCTGAAGCTATTGACCACGCCGCCAGACACTCTTAAAGGCATATATGAAATGAAAGAAGGCCTTGAAAACAGACTGATCAGCGCAGCACAGACTTCCGCCACCTTCCTTGATTTCATGACAAAAGTGAAGACAAAAAGATATACATGGACAAGACTGCAGCGGCTCCTTACTTACCTTCTCATGAATATCACTAATAATGATATCCCTAAGGAGCTAAAGCCGACCTATATTCGAGTGCTTGGCTTCTCCCAAAAAGGAAGGGAATATATGCAATCACTCAAAAAAGAGAAAGGGCATCTTTTGTTAACTCGCCCAGCTGCTTCAAATGACCCCATCCTGGCCATTGAACAGCGCTCAGCAAACGTGCATGCTTCCGTGCTCCCTCCTGAAATGTGGCAGCATGTGCAAAAAAGGGAGTATCAGCCGCCAGTCATGCTGCCTTAAGATAATAAAAAGGAAGGCAGCGGGAAGCCAAAGCTCCCTGCTGCCTTTTTAGTGATTGATTTTCTCTAGATAGGAAACCGCATCATCAAACGTGTCTACAGGAACGATGACCATGTCAGTTTCAATCTCTCTTGCTGTTTCAACTGCTATCTCATAATCGGACCCTTCTGCCCCTTCTTCATTTGGCGCAAAGAATACCTCGGCTCCCTCTTCATCAGCCGCCACGATTTTTTGGTCAATTCCGCCAATCGGTCCGACCGTGCCATCTTCTGAAATCGTGCCTGTTCCTGCGATTTTTTTGCCAGCCGTATAATCAGCCTCGGTTAATTGATTGTATATCTCCAGACTGAACATGAGCCCTGCCGAAGGCCCCCCAATCGTGTCTGTGTTAAACTCGACTTCCGGGTCCGTTTCCACACTCCGATCCTCCACAAGCGTTATGCCAACCCCTATATTGCCGGTTTCCTTCAGACGCGCAAGGGTGATGGTTTTCTCCATTGTCTCTCCCTCACGCTCAACCTTCAGGCTGACCTTATTTCCTGCTTTCTTGCCCGAGACATAATCAACGAAGAATTGCTGCGAGACAATCGCTTTTCCATCAACGTTCAATATCCGATCCCCTGTCTTCAGAGTCCCATCGGCAGGCGTATCCTCGCCAACATGCAGTATGTATATCCCATTGGTCATGATATCTGCTTTGCGGCCCGCCTTTCTATATGCATTAAGGACAGCTGTGTTTTGACTTTCATCCATTAGCTTCAACTGCCGTACGGAGTATTCTTCATCCGTCTCATCCTCACTCCGTACCTCCTCAAGCTTATAGATTTTATGATAATCCGCCACCTTTGCCCAAAGATACGAATAAATATTTGCCCTTGCCATCCGAATAGTCGTAAACATGAAATCCCCATCTGAGTCCTGCCCATCTTCTACCGTAACAAAGTCACTGATCACTTCGGCAGAACCAGGTGCTGAAACATAATAGGGCAGTTTATAAAATGCCGCAAATACCATAATAGCCAAAAGGAAAATCCAAATCTTCCCCGAATAAAATCCCCGTTTCTTCTCCAATTATTTATGCTCCTTCCATCGCTGTATCACGTTCTTGATCTCAGGCATTCTTTTTCTAGCCTCTTCCTCTCCGGCCGTAATAATTTCTGGAATATTGGTAAAAGCCATAGAATTATACATCTTCACGGGCGGGTCGATGGTGATGTCCGCTTTGATTCCCCTCGCTTTAACAACTTCCATCTGGAGAATATCTAAGCTTTTCATGATTACATCATAGATGGACTCCACTTTCGATTCCTCGTGCGAGCTGGACACATCACATGCAATGACAATATCGGCTCCCATATCTTGTACAACCGATACAGGAACCCTGTCTACAACTCCTCCATCTACAAGCAGCCTTCCGCTGATCCGCTTTGGCACGAAAATCCCCGGAACCGCAATGCTTGCACGTACAGCTTCATAAACCGGCCCATCCCTGAATACTACCTTTTCTCCTCTTTCTATGTCAGTCGCAATGACAGCAAGAGGGATAGGAAGATCTTCAAGCTTCTGATTCTTCGTAAACAACCTTATGTATTCTTCTATTTTTTTCCCCGCTACAAACCCCATCCTCGGAACGGTCCAATCCAGAAAATATTTCCGCTTAAACTGCAGAGATACCTTTTCTAATAAATGGAGATCGCTGCCGCTCGCATAAAAACTGCCCATGAGCGCCCCCATGCTGCTTCCCGCAATGCAATCCACTTTGATTCCCTCTTTATCCAGCTCCTTCAGCAAGCCAACATGCGCAAACCCCCTTGCTCCTCCAGAGCCGAGGGCGAGGCCAATTTTAGGATCTCTCATTTTCCTGTCTTCCCTTCATCCTAAAGTAGTTTCCTTAGTTCTAAAAGTATATTGCATAAGCATATTTTCAAAGTACAGAGGACAAACTCTCGCCTTTGTAAAAAGGGGAATCTCCATCTATTGTAGCACCTCACTCAGTAAGGTTAAACCAGATAAGGGAAGGGATCTATATTGAATAAATCGATTTTCAAATCCGTCAGCCTGGCAAGTACTGCCGTCTTAATGGCCTCTGCCCTAATTATCATGCCCGAGGAATCATTTGAGGCATCTGTGCGAGGGCTTGATATTTGGCTGGAAATTGTCTTTCCTTCCTTATTGCCATTCCTCATTATATCCGAAATGTTAATTGCTTTTGGCGTAGTAAAATTCCTCGGGGTCTTTTTAGAACCCTTCATGAGACCCTTATTTAAGGTACCTGGAGCGGGAGGATTTGTCTGGGCTATGGGTCTTGCATCAGGCAATCCTTCTGGCGCAAAACTTACCGTTCGCCTCAGGCAGGATGGTCTACTGACCAGGGTCGAGGCCGAGCGC
>CAJGCH010000130.1 GCA_904501845.1 uncultured Bacillaceae bacterium
TCGCCGGATTCGATTGATTGTTGTATTGATAATATCCTCACTCATCTCTCCATGCTCTGACCAGATAGCTTCCCATAATTCTTTCTTCGTAACAATCTGGTCTCTATTGTCTAGAAGATACGTTAATACTTGCATCGGTATCTTTGACAATGTCTCAACGGAACCGTCCTTTAAAGTAATCGTTCCTTTCAGCGGTTCTATTTTGTATCCCGCATGGATATACTCATGGCTCTTTCTTACCCTATTATCCATTAAATTCTTGATATTCAACACCAGTTCTTTATAACTGAATGGTTTTGTGAAGTATAGCAGTGCACCCTCTTGCAGTCCTCTTAGTCTGGCATCGGAAGAATCTGCACCAGTCACGAGAATGAACGGTATATTTTTCTTTTTCCTTATAATTGAGGCTGCTTCCAATCCATCGATGAGAGCTCCGTGGATTGTAATATCAAATATTAACAGGTCATAGTCATTTTGATCACACGCCATGATTGCTTCTTCTGGATCATCAAAATCATCCACCTTGTATCCTTGAAGTTCCAGCCTCTTCTTCAAAACCGTTCTTGCAACCGGCTCATCCTCTAATATTAACATTCTAATGGTAAATCACCTCTCACCGAACACTAATTACTTTTTTAGTATAATTTCACCCTTAAATATAATACATTTTGTATATTTTTTAAAGAGGTATGAAGCATTAATTACTCGATATTGGTGAAAATAAATAGTATCCTTAATGATTGGAAGTATTTTCTTTTGAGGATTTTAACCAATTACGGGTTGAATTTTAGACAATAAACGAATAATATATTAAGAGTCGTTACAAACGTTCGTGTTTAGACGAAATTAAATTTGGAGGTTTCCATTTTGCTCGAAAAATTCTTTTCTATTTCAGAACATCAATCTTCTGTCAAAACGGAAGTTTTAGCAGGGATTACTACCTTCTTTACAATGGTCTATATTGTTATTGTTAACCCAGCAATTCTTTCATCCTCTGGGATTCCGTTTGACCAAGTCTTCATGGCTACAATCATTTCGGCAGTTGCCGGAACTTTGATAATGGGTTTATTCGCAAAATACCCAATCGCTATAGCACCGGGAATGGGCTTGAACGCCTACTTTGCTACAGTGGTAGGAGCGAACGGATTAAGCTATCAAGTCGTTTTAGGCACAGTATTTATTGCCGGATTGCTCTTCATCCTATTGAGCTTCACAAAGCTTCGTGAGCTGATTATCCTATCCATTCCCACAGCCATTAAACATGGTATCTCAGCAGGGATTGGCTTGTTCATTGCTTTCCTTGGTCTAAAGCAAGCACAGATTATTGTTGGTAATGAAAGCAATCTAATTGGACTCGGTGATTTGACGGCTCCACTGCCGCTCTTAACAATTGTCGGGTTAATCATTACCCTTATTCTATTGGTAAGAAATGTTCCTGGAGCTTTCTTTATCGGAATGATTATCACGGCTGTAATTGGTTATTTCACAGGTATGCTTGAACTAACTGGATCTGATTTAGTTCCATCACTGCCTCCTATGCCTGTCTTCTTTGATATGGACATAGCAGGTGTATTCTCGAATGGTTTGTTTGCGGTCGTATTCTCCTTCTTGCTAGTCACGATTTTTGATACAACTGGAACGATGGTAGCTGTATCTGACCAAGCAGGACTAATGAAAGACGGAAAACTGCCAAGAGCAAAGCATGCCTTCCTAGGCGATTCTATTGCTACAACTCTAGGTGCAATGTTTGGTACAAGCCCTTCAACAGCCTATGTTGAATCTTCTACCGGTGTTGCCGCAGGCGGAAGAACCGGATTAACGGCTGTCACTGTCGCTGGCTTGTTTGTCGTAGCGATGTTCTTCTTCCCATTCATTTCGGCTATTTCTAGCTTGGCTGCCATTACATCACCTGTATTGATTATTGTCGGCTGTTTCATGATGGGCCACTTAGCGCAGATTAAATGGGCGGAATTTGATGAGGCATTTACAGCCTTTATCATCCTCCTGACCATGCCTTTGACTTCAAGTATCTCAACAGGGATTGCCTTTGGATTTATCCTTTATCCATTGCTTAAACTGTTCAAAGGCAAAGGTAAAGAAGTACCAATGCTCATCTATGTGTTTGGGATATTATTCTTAATCCAATTAATTTGGTTCCCTGCCCACTAAACAACCAAAAGCTCTCATCCTACGGAAGTCCAGGATGAGAGCTTTTTTTACGCTTTTTCTCTTAGTTCGTCATTAAGCTTAAATTGCCTATTAGCAAATTTGCGATAAAGAACATGTGATTCCATAAGATGATGGTGTGTGCCCACCCCTGTTATCCTTCCCTTTTCAAGGAAAATGAGCTGGTCGGCATCGATAACCGTCGAAAGACGATGGGCGATAATTAATGTAGTTCTTCCTTCCATCAGCTTCTCCAATGCTTGCTGGACCAGCTGCTCTGACTCACTGTCAAGACTTGATGTTGCCTCATCAAGCATCAATAGGCTAGGCTGACGAAGGAGCGCTCTTGCGATGGCAATCCTTTGGCGTTGTCCTCCGGAAAGCTTTAGCCCCCTCTCCCCTACCTCTGTGTTAAATTGAAGGGGGAATTGTTCAATAAAGTCCAAGGCATTGGCCATTCTTGCGGCATAAATAAGCTCTTCCTCGCCTACTTCCCTTTCAATGCCATAGCAAATATTATCACGTATCGTTCCGCCAAGCAGCGGACTTTCTTGGGATACATAGCCAATATGCCTCCTCCATGAGAGAAGGGAATAATCGTTAATCAGCCTTTCTCCTATATAAATGCCACCTGAGGTCGGTTCATAATACCGTTCCAGCAATTTAAACAATGTTGTTTTGCCGCTGCCGCTGGGACCGACAAGAGCGGTCACTTTTCCAGCTCCAATAGATAAATTAATATCCTGTAAAATCGATTCTCCATCATCATAACCGAAGGATACATCCTTAAAACGAATCGTCTGTTTTGCATTTTGAAGTTCCGCTCCTTTGGTCAGGACCTCTTCCTTCTCATTTAAGATCTCAATAATCCGTGTGGTCGCGCCAATAGATTTCTGCAATTGGGTGAAAAAGGTGGTAATCTGCCCCATCGGCATGATGATTTGAAATAAATACAAGATAAATGCCACCAATGAACCTGCCGTGATGATGCCGCTTGAAACTTGCATCCCCCCATAGCCAATGACTCCGACTAACGCAGCCATCAGCACAAGCGTGATAATGGGCGAAACAAGCGCAAGGATCTTCGCCTCCTTTTTCCCGAGATTAAATAGGCGCCCGATGCCTTCCTTTCCCCTCGCCAATTCGGCTCCTTCTGCATTTGATGCTTTCACAAGCTTGACCTCTGGCAAAACCTCATTTAATATTCCCGTAAAAATGCCTGTCTCCTTCTGCGTTTCCTTCGATATCTGCAGCATATACCTCCCAATCGGAATCAAAATGGCAGCCGCCACTGGAAAAACAATAAAGATCAATAAAGTTAGCCTCCAGTTCATCACGAACAAAATGATGATAGACCCAATGACTGAAATCATGCCTGTGATGGCACCAATCAGATGAGTCGTGATCAACTCCTTCACAACCATCGTATCGTTTGTCATCCGGCTGACCATCTCACCTGTACCGACTTTATCCAAAAACGTCACAGGCAGCTTGATTAACTTTTGATAAAGCAGTTCCCGTAAACCGGCGATGATTCTCTGCCCATTGAGACCAAGCACATATGTTGAATAGGCATTTAGCACAGCCTGGGCGAGAAAAACAGCAACAATTCCCATAACCTGTCCAGTGGTCAGCGTTGATAAACTGAAACCATCTACCAAGTTTTTCGTTAATATGGGAATCGTCAACCCAACGAGCGTCGTCATGATACTTAATATAAGCGCAATTCCAAGCTGCCCATAAGATGGATTCGCTTGATGAATAAGCCGGATGAATCGTTTGTAAATGCCCTTATGGCTCGTGTCTCTTTTCAATTACTTCACTCCTTTTTCATACGTTCCTTTCAACCAATTACATAACTTTAGTATAGCTTTTAACAAATAAATCCAATCCTTTATGCCAATCTTGACCACTCTTCTGTATTTCCGGATATGACACTGCGCTCCTGCACATACTGAATATATTCTAAAAGCGGTTCGTCCAAAACCATTGGCACGTACTGGCATTTAACAAGGGAGCTGAAAGAAGTGCGGAAATTATTTCGTTATTTAACTTCATTTAAGGGCCCCATTGCTTTAGTCATTGGGCTAATATTCATACAATCTATGGCCGAGCTTTACCTTCCTACATTAATGGCCAAGATTATTGATACAGGTGTTATCAAACACGACATTCCTTTCATATGGCGAATCGGCGGGTTGATGCTTCTCATTGCATTAGCCGGGACGGTTTGCGCTGTAAGTGCAAGCTATTTCAGCGCTAAGATTGCTATGTCATTCGGCAAGATGCTTAGGTCAAAGATTTTTACACATGCAGAAGGTTTCTCTCTACATGAATTTGACCAAATCGGGACAGCTTCCTTAATCACAAGGACAACGAACGACATCACCCAAATCCAAGTCGTTTTAAATATGATTCTTCGCATGATGGTACAAGCCCCCTTGATGGCGATTGGCGGGGTCATCATGGCTGTATCCGTCAATCCCGGCCTATCGATTGTCATTGTCATCTCTGTTCCTATCCTCATAACAGGAATTGCTCTCGTCATTTGGCGGAGCGTTCCCCTATTCAAAAAGGTGCAAATTCGGTTGGATTCGGTAAATAGGGTGCTGCGAGAAGGTTTGACAGGTGTCCGCGTCATTCGTTCCTTTAACCGGATTGACTATGAAAAGGAACGGTTTGGAAAGGCGAACGCCAAGCTGCGCGATACGACAATCAAGGTAAATAAAATAATGGCCATTCTCATGCCTTTTATGATGCTCGTCATGAACTTCACAACAATCGCCGTCGTATGGTTCGGGGCAATCAAAATTGATGCCGGAAATATGATGGTCGGCGATTTAATGGCTTTTATGCAATATGCAATGCAAATCATGTTCTCCATGATCATGCTATCTATGATGTTTGTCCTGATTCCGCGAGCATCCGCCTCTGCCTCAAGGGTAAATGAGGTACTCGCTATAAGCTCAAGCATACATGAGGAGCCCGCCAATTATAAGAGCAGCATGACTGGTACGATTGAGTTTAAGAAAGTCAGCTTCCATTATCCAGGTGCCGAAAAACCGGCATTAAGAAATCTCTCCTTTACGGCTAAGCCGGGAGAAGTGACAGCCATAATTGGAGGAACGGGTTCTGGTAAATCAACCTTGCTGAAATTGATTCCTCGCTTTTATGAACCAAGCTCAGGGCAGATTATGATTAATGGTATTCCTGCAGAGAATTATCCATTAGAGATGTTGCGCGAAAAAATTGGCCTTGTTCCGCAAAAAGCGGTCCTTTTTACAGGCACCGTCAAGGAAAATATCCGATTCGGCAATGAGCAAGCGACAGATGAAGAAATCATTCATGCCGCCAAAATTGCTCAAGCATACGACTTCGTTACAGCGATGAATGATGGGTTTGGCAGTCCTATCTCACAGGGCGGAACAAATTTATCTGGCGGTCAAAAACAGCGCTTGTCCATCGCAAGAGCCATTGTCAGAAAACCAGAGATCTATTTATTCGATGACAGTTTCTCTGCCCTTGATTTCAAGACGGATGCCAATCTCCGCAAAGCCTTAAAAACTGAAACAAGGAATTCTACTGTCCTCATTGTAGCTCAGCGAGTGTCTACTGTCATGGACGCCGACCGCATCATCGTCCTTGATGATGGCCATGTAATGGGAATTGGAACACATGATGAGCTGCTTAGAACGAATGCAACCTATCAAGAGATTGTCAAATCACAATTGTCCGAGGAGGAGATTGCGTGAGCAAGATGACGAATCGCCAAGCTCCAGGCTTCGGGCCACGCGGCGGGCCAGGAGCTCCCGTTCAAAAAGCAAAGGATTTTAAGGGTTCACTCAAGAGATTGGCTGCCTATCTAAAACCATATAAATGGCGGCTTTTGAGCGTATTGCTCACCGCCATATTAGGCACACTCTTCACAATCGTGGCCCCAAAAATACTTGGAAAAGCGACCACCAAAATCTTTGAAGGCATTATGATGAAAATGAGCGGAGCGCCGGGTGCGGGGGTTGACTTCAGCTATATCGCCCGTATCCTCATTCTATTAGGGCTCCTTTACTTATTTAGCTCCCTTTTCACCTTCCTGCAAGGATATATCATGGCAAGCGTCGCTCAAAAGACCGTCTTTCAATTACGCAAAGAAGCTGAAGGGAAAATCAGCCGCCTTCCCTTGAAATATTTTGACGGAACGACGACTGGTGAAATTTTAAGCCGAGTGGTTAATGATGTAGATAATATCAGCACCACGCTCCAGCAAAGCTTAACCCAGATTATTACCAGTGTCGTCACGATTATCGGCGTTATCATCATGATGCTCTCCATCAGCGGGACCTTAACGGTCATCCTGCTCTTAACTTTACCGCTAAGCGGGGTAATAGCCGTTTTCATTGCCAAGAAATCACAAGGCTTCTTCGGAAGTCAGCAAAATATTCTCGGGCAATTAAATGGCCATGTTGAAGAAATTTATACTGGCCATGAAGTCATCAAAGCATTCGGCCATGAGGAAAAGGCCATTGAAGAATTTGATGATATCAACGAGCGGCTCTATCAATCATCCTGGAAGGCACAATTCATTTCTGGAGCAATAATGCCAATCATGCAATTCATCAACAATCTCGGGTATGTCCTCATTTGTGTTGTCGGCGGTATTTATGTTGCAAACGGCCGCATTACGGTTGGCGATATCCAGGCCTTCATCCAGTATGCCCGCCAATTCGCTCAGCCTATTACGCAGACAGCCAATATTACCAATATCCTGCAGTCGACAATCGCTTCTGCCGAGAGGGTTTTTGAGCTACTAGATGAACAGGAAGAGGTACCGGAGATCAAAAATCCAACATCTATTCAGAATCCGCGTGGGCATGTATCATTTAAACATGTCAACTTCGGCTACGAACAAGATCACTTATTAATCGAAAATATGAATATAAACGTTAAACCAGGCCAAAAGGTCGCTATCGTTGGTCCAACCGGTGCCGGAAAGACAACCTTAATCAATCTGTTAATGCGTTTTTATGAAATTCAAGGGGGCTCTATTTGGATAGATGGAGTTAACATCAAGGACATGCGCCGATCAGAACTTCATAGCCTTTTCGGAATGGTTCTTCAGGACACATGGCTTTTCAATGGGAGTATTGCCGAAAATATAGCTTATGGAAGAATTGGTGCTACCAGAGAAGAAATCATCGAGGCGGCCAAAGCTGCACATGCCGATCATTTTATCCGGACTCTTCCCGAAGGTTTTGAGACGATCCTTAATGAAGAGGCAACAAATATTTCGCAGGGACAAAAACAGCTGCTGACAATCGCAAGAGCCATTCTCGCCAATCCAACCATCTTGATTCTCGATGAAGCGACATCGAGCGTGGATACAAGAACCGAACTATATATCCAAAAAGCAATGAGTCGCTTAATGGAGAATCGGACAAGTTTTGTTATTGCACATCGTTTGTCCACCATTAAGGATGCCGACCTAATCCTAGTTATGAACAAGGGAACGGTGATCGAGCAAGGAACACATGAGTCTCTTCTCGCTCAAAATGGTTTTTATGCAGATTTATATAACAGCCAATTCGCCGGCTGAAGAGGACCAACAAAAACACAGAGCATGCTACAGCTCTGTGTTTTTGCGGAATAATTCAATCAGCTTCCGAGAATAGCTAGAATTAATAGATTATTTAGAATATGTAGTGAATTGTATAATTATATATGATAATATATTAATATAATATGATTGATAAAAGGACGGTGAGTGAGTTGCAACCAAATACGTATGACCAATTAATGCATGAACTGCGAATAAATTATCAAAAATATTATGACTACCATATAATCTCAACCCATGATTTCAATAAACGGAGAAATTCCCTCATTCTCCGCTTACGTACGGCTGCCTATGAAAAAGAGGCACAACTGTGTAAACAGAAGCACGGATGATAGATATTTTTTAAATTAACAAAATATTTGCA
>CAJGCH010000131.1 GCA_904501845.1 uncultured Bacillaceae bacterium
TAATATTAGATTCGGAAAAGGATTTTGCTGCCTCCACTGGATTGCCATCACAGGTTTCAATGCCATCACTCACGACATAAATCATATTAGTATTCGTATCCCCATCAAAGTTCTTCATGTCATCTTTAGCTTGTAACATCGATTGTGCTAAGGGTGTCCAACCAGCCGGCTCAAAAGCATTTAAAGCTTTAGTAAACTTGGTTTCATCATACGAATCAAATGAATAAACCATCTCACTGCTTTTACAGGAAAGTTCCTTATCGCCATCAGAACCTGTTCCTTTATGTCCATATACACGAAGTGCAACATTTGCATTCTCAGGAGCATCCTTTAAGAATTGGTGAATGGCTTCTTTAGCCACTTCCATCCTCGTCTTCCCATTCGCTAGATTAGCCATGCTTCCGCTAGAGTCTATGAGAATCTCAATATTGTAGTTTTCTTTAAAATGATAGCGAGAGTCCTCAAGTTCCGGATTCCCATAAGACCCGATTTTCCAACTATCTACTATAGTTTGTGGGTCTGTAAGATCAACAGATACCTGGCTGACAATATAGTTAAAGACTTGGTCTAATTCTTTCTCTGTTGCATCAGCAGGAATTCCTTCCATTCCTTTAAATAACTCTTCAAACTTCTCGGCTTCCTTTGAAAAACTATATTCTGCATAGGGACCTTGTGCTTGATTAGCTAAATACTCAGGACTCATTTCCACTTCTGGTGCTTCTTCAAATTTATCAATCCATTTATCTTCTGCTTGGTCACTATCTCGATCTGTGTCTGTAGCCGAACTTTCTTCCTTATTACTCACTTCCTCAGTAGGAGTAGTCTCAGAAGATGTATTCTGTTGATCTGACTCCTTTTCTGAACAGCCTATTAAAAGGAGAAGAGCAAGTGTAATCACAGTATATTTCTTCAAGTTGCACACTCCTCAATAAGTATTATTCGGCAATCATTTTGTCAACAAGAGATTCAAGTTTTTTTACAATAGTTCCTCCAAAGTCAGACCCACTAAATGCCGTAGACACCAATCCAACCAATATAACTATCACGGCCGCAATACCAATCCACTCTAATGTTTGTGAACCTCTCTCATTCTTTACCAGACCGCCAACCTTTGCTGAAGCTTTAACATACATTTCCGTAAGATAGTTCATAATAAATTCCTCCTATTAATATATGATTTATATAACTCCCTTTGGGAGGGGTTACTGAAATAAGCTTCCTAGACTGTTATCACCATAAATCATGTTCAGAATCATCAGCCCCGCAATAATTAGCAAGGAGACAGGTGCAACAACGAAAGTCGTGACCAGCGTGACCTTTGGTGAAGCTTTGGCAGCCAGTTCTTTTATCTTCTCCTCACGGAATTGCCTCATATCTTCAGCCTGCACCTTAAAGGTAGTCGCAATTGGGACTCCGAGCTTCAGGCCTTGGATAAGTGACTTAATCAGTCCTTGGAATTCCTTGTTATCATTCCTTTCTAACAAACCTCTGTAGGCCATTTCACGCGGAACGCCCAATTCGATTTCATAGTTAAACCGGGAGAACTCTTCATGAAGCGGGCCATCGAAATAGCGGATAACCTCGCGCAATGTTTGGTCTAAACTAACCCCGGCCTGCAGGCTCGTGCTGACTGTATCAAGGAAGTCGGGCAGATCTTGCCGTAATTCCTCCTGCCGCTTTTTAGCGGCTTGCTTGAGCCAGAATACAGGTGCCAAAAACCCAAGAACAGGCAGTAGAATAGGACCAAACTGCGCCAATGGAAATCCGAGAATCAAGAAAATCAATGACGCGAAAAACAGGGTGACTGCAAGCCATACTTTTAGCCCTTGAAACCGGTCGAGCGTAAAATTATATGGCCGGCCTGCTCTCCTTAGCAAATCCTCTATTTCTTTATTTTCACTGAAAAAGTTAATACGCTTGCCCAAATCAGCAAAGTCATCGGAATAGGCAAAAATCTTTTCCGTCAATTTTGAGTTTTTCTTTCGTTTTCGGCTTGTTCCTAAATAGCCATCCTGAACGGTCTCAGCTATATGGCTAATCAAGCCCCTTTTTTCATCTAAATAGCGGTTATAATGCCGAATGGTCAAAGAGAAGAACAACCAGAATAATAAAACGCATAAAATTATGAGAGCATCCATAGGCTACACCTTTATATTTGTAATTTTTCGAATCAGGAAGAAAGAGAGCACCACACCTGCAATAAATAAACAAAGTAATACGATTCCCGGACCCGTCCATATTGGGTCGACAAATCCCTCCATTGAGGCATTCATGATTAACACAAGAAAGATTGGCATAGCTGGTACGATATATGAGATGTACTTTTGTTCAGCTGTCATGGTTTTGATTGATTGATTCAGGATTTTTCGATCCTCTAATGTATTGGACATCGATTCAAGAATGGCTGCTAAATTACCGCCGGTTTTTTTCTGAATAAGAAGTGTGGCAATAAAGAGCTGAAATTCTCTGGATTTGTTTTGCTTCTGAATAGAGCGAAGAGCATATTCAAGCGGAACCCCTAGCCTTAATTCCTGCGAAATGCGTTTAAATTCATCTCCTGCCGGCGCGGGTGTTTCCCTTGCCACTAAATCAATCCCTTGGTTCAAGGTCATACCTGACCGTGCCGCATTGCCAAGCAAACGGCAAATGTCCGCTAGTTGGTCATTAAACCGTTCTTCATATTTATTCTTCCGCACCATAAACAACGCATAATGCGCAAAATAGGATAGCGCCAAGGGAATGAGAACATTCAAGGGAAAAGGAATTTTAAACATGTTCGTAAATAGGACTGACAGAGCCAGGAAACCCAATATGTGAAAGGCAAGATATTCTGACGGGGCAAGCGGTAGATTCGCATTTTGCAATTTCACCCCAAGCTCCTTCGCCCGATTAGTCTTATCAAATTTATCCCCTAGCCCACTGAAAAAGCTCGTTCGTTTCTTCTCCGGATACCATGAAGATACCTTCTGCTTCCATTCACGTTTTTGCGCTCGATAGCCCAAATAGGAATAAATGCATGCAATTAATGCCAGTACTGCCAGACTAGACAGTAGGGGAATGTAGATGATTTCGTTCATACAAATACTCCTCCTTTGGCGTAAATAGGCTGTCATCCATTTCGATGCCAAAGATGCGAATCCGTTCTAGAGCTTTAGGAATAAGCCCAGTTGCCGTATGATAGCCTAATACTTCACCATTTGCTCCCATGCCAGTCCGTTTAAATGCAAAGATATCTCTAATCTGAATTTTGTTATTCTCATCCACGGACACTTCTGAGATATTCATAATCTTCCGTTTCCCGTCAGACAGACGTTCAGCTTGAACAATATAATCGAGCGCCCCCACAATGTATTCCCGGACAATATGGGAAGGCAAATCCATGCCTGCCATGATGACCATTCCCTCAACCCTGCTAAGCGCATCTGCCGGTGAGTTCGCATGAACGGTCGTCAGGGATCCTTCATGACCTGTATTCATGGCCTGCAGCATATCAAAGGCTTCGGCACCGCGGACCTCACCGACTATAATTCTGTCAGGCCTCATCCTGAGCGCATTCTTGACCAATTGCCGAATGGAGATTTCTCCGCTCCCCTCTACATTCGCAGGACGCGCTTCCATGCCGACAACAGACCCTCTGTTCAGCCTTAATTCAGCTGAATCCTCTATTGTGATGACCCGCTCATGTACAGGAATCGATTTCGCAACGGCATTTAGGAAGGTTGTTTTCCCGCTCCCTGTTCCACCGGAGATCAACACGTTCAATTTTGCCTCTACAATGGATTCTAAAAAGGATATCATCGACTCATCCAATGAACCGAACTCAAGCAAATCGCGCATTTCGAATGGCGTTTTACGAAATTTACGGATGGATATCAAGGTTCCATTCAAGCTGATTGGGGGAATAACAGCATTGACACGGCTGCCGTCTGGAAGCCGAGCATCCACCATTGGTGAGCTCTCATCAATCCGGCGGCCAAGCGGGGCGACAACCCGGTCAATAATATGCCTGACATGCGATTCATCACGGAATTCAACGTCTGAGCGTTCAAGTCTTCCATTTCTCTCAACAAAGACTTCCTCCGGCCCATTCACAAGGATCTCTGTAATGCTCTCATCATTCAATAAAGGCTCAAGGGGACCAAATCCAACGGACTCATCTATTAGCCGTGTGAGCATCATCTCCCTGTCATGCCTAGGGATAACGACCTTCTCCTCTGACATGAAGGTGCTGATAAGGCGCTCAATCGTCAGTCTTTTCTCTCCCTCTGATAAAGAGGTTAATGTTTCTAGATTGGTCTCTGTTAATAATCTCGTTTTATAGTGTTCTACCAATTCATCAATATAAGGGTTTGTTTGCGAGGTACTATAGCCGCTGACCGGAAAATCCTGCGGAACATCCCTCTTTTTACTGAATAGCGCCATCATTCACACTCCCTTCCGACCAGTCAATTGTCTACTTCAACAGGCTGCTGACCCATTTTTGGATATCCTTAGCGACCAAGGGCAATCGTTTCTCCTTGGCTTCTTTGCGGATTGGCTCACTTTTATTGATGAAATGAAGAACTCCTTTAACATCCTTTTTAATTTCAATGGCAATCGGATATTGGATAAAGCGGCCAAGGTCTTTGCCGGTAAGTTCCGCCTCCTTGCCAGCCTGGTTAACAACTACCTCGAGGCATTCGTCTATATGAATGCCTAAGCGCTTCAATAATTCCTCCACGCTCTTGAAGATTCGGATGGAAGGGGTATCCGGCGTTATGCAATAGAAGATTTTATCTGCCTCTTCCATCGCCGCAAACGACGTAATGTCAATATGGCTAGGAACATCCAGAATGACGAAGTCAAAACTTCTCTTACAGGCGCGAATGAGACGCTTAATATAATCCTCATCGATTGCCTCTGCGATTTCAGCATCCCTCGGACTGAGCAAGACCTCTAATTTTGAGAAACGCTCCTTTTCGGTTACATTTCGGATATGGCTGTCGCTAATCTCATGAATGACTGGCTTTAGATCAACCAATGAACGGTTTGCCTCGATTCCTAGATACGTTTCGACCCCTCCATATTGGAGATTTAAGTCGATGAGAACGACTTCCGCTGTTGAATCTAGCTTTAAGGTTTGAGCAAAGGTGGAACTAATTAGGGTTGTGCCGCTTCCACCCTTACCGCTATAAAAAGCGATGACCTCTCCTCGCCCTTTCGAGAACACCGAGGAGCTTGCCCCTCCTTGCTTGTTGCGTACTTTCACCATATTGCCAAGAAACTCGATTCTATCTGAGAGCAGTTCCTTTTCATCTGGTATGACAAGATAATCAATCGCTCCAGCCCGCAATATCTCCCGAGCTAGCTGGAAATCCTGCACATGGTGCAAAAAGACAACTGCGGTTGTTGGACTCGTTTTTTTAATCGTTTGAATGACCTCTAAGTTGGCAGCCTCTTGCCTGTATAACACAATAGCAATATCGGTGTGTTCCTCTTTCTCCAATTGCTCAACCATGCGGCTCGCCGATACTAATTCCCATTTAAGATAGCTGGAAAGGAATTCTCCCATACCAGCATAGAGAGGATTATCTTCATCTCCGATAATAAGCAATGATACATCTTGATTCATTTGGCTTTCCCCCGTCATCTCTATATTAAATGAGCCTTTTAGTCTTCTTTTTTATCTTCTGATTCATCTTGCTTGTCTTTTGGTTCTTCCTTTTTTTCTTCTTTAGGTGGAGCTTTTTCGGCTTCTTTCACATCCGTTTTTTCTCCTTTTGTCTCTTCCTCGGCTGCTTCTAGCTCTTCAGCCGGCTGTCCGACGTTCGATTTTACGATTCGGACACTGTCTGCATAATTTTGCATATGTATTAACTCAGGCGCTTTCTCAAGCGGGACTTCCAATTGAACTCCCGCGAATTTGTCACTCTTCTTCGCGATCCGCGCTACCTTCACATCTTCCATAAAGATGGTGGTTTGTGGTTTATCTCCGAACTTCTCCGATACGATAATATCGACCCTATCGAGCGCTTCAAGCGATTCATCAAATATGACCCGCTCATCAGACATGACAGAGATTAAACGATTGTGTTCCTCCATAACGACAGAGGATTGTTTTAACATATTCTTAGAAATGACATCCCCTGCAGACAAAGGGACCACGGCTACCTTATTCTCCAGATCACTAACATTAGTGATGTGATAATCCTCCAGATATTTCTGAGGAATCTCTTTCGTCGTAATCATATCCGGCATTATTTCCTGTCTGGATGAAATATCTGTTTTGGCCGCATACACTTGAACCATCGTTCCCAAATCATTATTCATTGCTTTCACTTTCTGCAAAACTAGGAATCCGGCTATTATGGCTAGCGATAAAGATAATAGTAAAAATATAATGGCTCTTCTCTTTGATTCAAGCATGTCTCTCCTTCATCTCCTCTCATACAGCTGTATAAAAAAACATCCATTTTCCCTATATTACAAATTATTCAAACTTTTTTCATAAATTGCAACATTTAACCTGAAATTATACAAATTAGGTAATTTAGCTCATTTTGCTTCTATGCTTCATCTTTTTTAAAAAAACTATCCAATTTCCAGGATTATATCCTCAATTCACTTCCAAAAATCCGTATATGATTTTTAACACAATACTATTTAACTATCTTTCATTAATCTTCATAAGAAATTAGACTCAAAAATAATTTTTCCTTTAGGAAATAGATAGAGATTATTTCATACGATTTCTCTAGAGTTTTTTACAAAAAAAGGCATCCTTTTTGACCATTCAACGGTCATTCTCTCTGCTCATGGCTCTATTGACCCCCATTCTCCACCAATACAGTTCGTAATATTTCCCCATAAACATACAAATTTCACCATTTAATCCCTCTCACCTTAGCTTGCTTATTGGGAAAGTCACCAGCTTACTCCAGCCAATAACTCGAGACTCAGAATTCTGTCCGCACATCGCAAGACTAACTATTGAGGCACCTCCATTAGACAGCCTTTTTTTCAAATAAACATTATGGTAGTATGAAAAAAATCGAGATTTAATTAGATGATCAAGCTTTTTAAAGGAGACATCATGATGATCAAAAATATATTGTTTGATTTCGATGGGGTGATTATCGATTCGATGCCCATTAAATCAGAGGGTTTCAGGAAAATTTTCGAAGAGCATGATTCTGAGGCGGTTAAATTATTATTAGATTTTCACAACCTAAACGGGGGATTGTCCCGTTATGTGAAAATCAAGTATTTCTTTGAAGATGTGTTGGGCATTCCTATTGAAGAAAAAGATATCCTGCGTTATGCCGAACAATTCTCTGAGATAGTAAAGGAAGAATTGAATAACCCTGAACATTTGATTGCAGAAGTTGTGCAGTTCATTCGAGATAATCAAGAGAATTTCAACTTCCATATCGTTTCAGGAGCAGATGAGCAAGAATTGAAGTATTTATGCGAGCAATTAAACATCGCGCATTACTTCAAATCAATTCACGGTTCACCGACTCATAAAAATGACCTGGTCAAACAGGTTATTAAAGAGAATGGCTATCTTAAGACAGAAACCATTTTAATCGGTGATTCCATCAATGACCTAGAAGCCGCAGAGATAAACGAAATTGGCTTTTATGCATATAATAATGCAGACCTAAAGCCTCTTTCAGCCAATTACATTGAAACGATGGCTGACTTCGTTTTGTGATCTGTCAGTAGCCGTTTATATCTAGCAAAACAACCTACTAAAGAGCAGTGGATTATAAAATCCACTGCTCTTCTTATATGAGGAACATAGCAACAATCGTTGTCACCGTGAGCCCAATAAGGACAGGCACCAGATTGCGGCGGGCAAGCTCAAACGGACTGACATTACAAATGGCCGCCGCCGGAATTAGTGCCCATGGCACCAAGGTCCCGCCGCCAACCCAGATGGCCGCGATTTGCCCGAGTGCAGTGAGCGTTGCCGCTCCTGATTGGAGGGAGTGTTCAAACAACTGGGCCACAGATCCTACTAACGATATACCCGAGAATCCAGAACCATCCAGCCCGGTGATTGCCCCAATAGCAGTCATGGTTACAGCCGCGATTTCCTTCGTTAGCGGAATGGCGCCTGCCAGTGCGCTCCCA
>CAJGCH010000132.1 GCA_904501845.1 uncultured Bacillaceae bacterium
AATTCCACTAGTTATTCATGCCGGGTAATGAACAAATCTATTGAAAACAACTAAAAACCCGAACTATTAGATGAAATATTAAATATCACCTAATAGTTCGGGTCTATTATTGACTGAAATACTTATGTCCCAGCCTCATTGTTCAGCTGCCTCTAGCATGAAGTCGGTCAGTTCCTCTTTATCTGTCTTTTGGGAACCAAATACAGTTGAATCTTCAAATGGCCGGACTTGATAGTTTTGCTCATTTGAGCTGGCCATATAGGTTGGAATGAAGCTTGGTTTGATAACTGTAGTCTTAGATCCTTTTTCATTCCATGTTTTTTCGATTTCAATCGTAACCATGCCGCCGATATCCTTGTAATCGTCAACTTGCCCGGATAGGAAGTTGCCGAGCGAATAGACAACAAGTGTTTCTCCTTTGTCATGCTTGATCCATTCAATCGGCTGCAGGACATGGGGATGATGTCCAATGATGATATCAGCTCCATTTTCAGCCATCAGCTTCGCAAGACGCTTTTGTTCCTCGGATGGGGAGCGCTCGTATTCATTGCCCCAATGGGCATTAACAAGGACAATATCTGCCTTTTCGCGAATACTCTTCAGGTCGGAGATGATTTTTTTGTCGTCCAGATAATTGACAAGAAAATCCTTTCCATCTGGTATGGGAATACCGTTTGTTCCATACGTGTAGGAGAGGAAGCCGACCTTGATCCCTTGGATGGTTTCAATGCGCTCGGTACCTGCGTCTTCTTCATCTTTATACATCCCGACATAGGGCATGCCAATTTTGTCATAATAGGCTAAGGCAAGCTGGATTCCTTTCTCCCCCTTATCTAAGGAGTGATTGTTGGCAAGGGAAACCAGGTCAATTCCGGCATCCTGCAGCGCATCTGAAATCTCATGGGGAGAATTGAAAGTTGGATAGCCTGATAGGCCTAATTCACTCCCGGCAGCAAGGGATTCTTGATTCGCAATGGTGAAATCAGGTGCTTTAAGCATCTCTTTCACCGGAGCAAGCATTTTCTTAAAATCATAGCTTTTCCCTGTTTTGGCATCATCATAGACGCGTGTGTGAATCAGAATATCTCCAATCGCTCCAATCGTAATCGTTTCAGTATAAGTCTTGCCGCTCAAAGCCAGCGGCCTTTCAGCGAGTGCCGCGCTTTCTTTCGGGGTGGTGGAAGCTGTCTCATCCTTGTGCCAAAAGATACTGCCAGCGCCGATGGCACCTGCTAGGATGATAATGATTGCAATAGGTATGAATTTTTTCATAATCAACCGCCCAATTCTCGAGTGATTTTAATACAATAATATGGTGACATTATCCCGGGATAAATGCAATGGAAAAATTCCTAATTTTACTAGCAATCTGGAAGAAAAAATGCTGACTCCATCAGGAATCAGCACTTTCTTATTTCTTGAATAAGTTCACCTTAGGCTCAGTTTTATTGATAATTCGCTTAATATTAGCGCGGTGACGGTAAAAGATAAAAGTCGCCAAGAAGATGATTAAAATTTGCAGCGATAGGTCATTTGTAAACATGACATAAATAATGGCAACTAAAGCAATATTCATGGAAGATAATGAAACAATGCGCGTCAAATAAAGAGATATCAAGAAACAAACTAAAAGAATAACGAATAAAGCTGGTTCATATCCGAGAATGATACCTCCAGAGGTCGCGACTGCTTTCCCGCCTCTAAATCCAGCGAATACAGGATACATATGTCCGACTACCGCAAGCAGTCCGCAAACAAGCGGTAAAGCAATCCATTCTGGCCAATTTGTTGCTTGCACTGTGAATATGTATGGAAGAAGCGTTGCTGCTGTTCCTTTGAAAATATCCAGTAAGGTTACCACAAAGCCCGCTTTTTTGCCAAGTGTCCTGAATGTATTTGTACCACCAAGATTGCCGCTGCCATGTTCGCGGATATCAGTGTTGTAAAACACTTTCCCGATAATAAGGCCTGATGGTATGGAACCAAGCAGATAGGCCAATAAAAGCATTAAGTATAACATCATCCAAACCCTTTCTAACCCATAGTGTCATTATATTTTAACATGATTGTCAAAAAGGGGAATAGGAATTTAAAAATTTAGCATAAATATCCAAATGCTGGTGTTTTTCTCGGTGATTGTTTCGCTTTGTTTGCGTAAATATCAAAAATGTTATACGGAATAGTCTGTATAAAAGCGAATTACGGGTATATAATAATAAGTGGCTTTAATGCAGGCAGATAAAATGGGAGGAAGAAAGATGATACAAAATCCTAGCAGGGAAGAAATCGGAGAGATTTTGAAAACCGCGAAGAGAATTGCGGTTGTAGGGCTTTCTGACAACCCGGATCGAACATCATATATGGTATCGAAAGCAATGCAGGACAACGGCTATGAGATTATTCCTGTTAATCCGGCTGTTAAAGAAGTATTAGGCGTAAAGGCAATCGGCTCCTTAAAAGAGCTTGATGGGCATGTGGATATCGTGAATGTATTTAGAAGGTCAGAATTTGTTATGGACTTAGCGAAGGATTTTCTGGAAATGGATGCAGATGTGTTCTGGACCCAGCTCGGCGTGGTTGATGAAGAGGCTTTTCAAATGCTCGAGGAAAAGGGTCGTAAGGTCATTATGGACAGATGCATAAAAGTAGAACATGCATTAACGAAATAATCAGCTGTGCCTGGCCGCCTAGAAGCAAGGGCGGTTTTTCTTTGCTTGTGCGAAGGGCTGACATGAAAAATATCATTTTAAATCATATTGATGTGTTACGATATGAAGAAGAGCTTTATACCGCATGCAGCGAAAATGCGATTTGCGAAAAACCAGAGAATCTGTAAGAATAGAGCAATGACGGCACTTGTATCTTAAATAGGAACATTTGTTCTTAATTATAAAAAAGTATATAATAGTTGTTGGAAAGTATAGAGAGGGGTACATCAGTGGCTAAGAAGTTGAATCAATTTGATTATAATGAAGATGCCATCCAGGTACTCGAGGGATTAGAGGCTGTCCGGAAGAGACCGGGCATGTATATTGGCAGCACTGACACTCGAGGCTTGCATCATCTTGTCTATGAAATCGTAGATAATTCAGTGGATGAAGTACTAGCTGGGTACGGTGATGAAATTAGTGTAAAAATTCATAAAGACAACAGCATTAGCGTAGTCGATAAAGGACGCGGCATGCCGACTGGGATGCACCGTTCTGGAAAACCGACACCTGAGGTTATATTGACGGTTCTTCATGCTGGAGGAAAGTTTGGCCAAGGCGGATATAAGACGAGCGGAGGTCTTCATGGTGTAGGGGCATCTGTCGTGAATGCACTGTCTGAATGGCTCGTCGTTACAATCAAGCGGGACGGATTTGTTTATGAGCAGCGTTTTGAAAAGGGCGGAATCCCGGTGACAACGCTTGAGAAGATAGGGAAGACGAATCAGACAGGAACGACGATTCACTTTAAACCAGATCCAACTATTTTCTCCACAGTCGTCTTCAATCGCGAAACATTGAGTGAGCGCTTGCGTGAATCCGCGTTCCTTCTGAAGGGGTTGAAGATTGAGCTTCATGACCTTCGAGTGGATGAAAAGGATGTTTACCATTATGAAAATGGGATTGAAGCCTTTGTCAGCTATCTAAACGAGGAGAAGGATACTTTGCATCCGGTCGTGAGCTTTGAAGGAGCACATGCGGATATTGAGGTTGAGTTTTCCTTCCAATTCAATGACGGATACTCGGAGAATATTCTGTCATTCGTCAATAATGTCCGCACAAAAGATGGCGGCACGCATGAGGTCGGAATGAAGACGGCCATGACGCGCGTGTTTAATGATTATGCACGGAAAGCTGGCTTATTGAAGGAGAAAGACAAAAACCTCGATGGCTCTGATATCCGGGAAGGACTCGCCGGAGTGGTCTCTGTCCGTATTCCAGAGGAGCTCCTGCAATTCGAAGGGCAGACTAAGAGTAAGCTGGGCACAAGCGATGCCCGCTCAGCGGTTGATTCGGTCATCTCAGATAAGCTGGCCTATTATCTATTGGAGAACACGGATGTAGCGACCTTGCTTGTGCGTAAAGCCATCAAAGCGGCACAGGCGCGTGAAGCGGCGAGAAAGGCTCGTGAGGATGCAAGAAGCGGCAAGAAACGGAAAAAATCAGAAGCGCTTCTCTCTGGGAAGCTTACGCCTGCTCAATCACGGAATCCGTTAAAGAATGAGTTATATCTCGTAGAGGGTGACTCAGCGGGCGGTTCAGCAAAACAAGGAAGGGACAGACGATTCCAGGCTGTCTTGCCTTTGCGCGGTAAGGTAATCAATACCGAGAAGGCAAAATTAGAAGATATCTTCAAGAATGAAGAGATCAATACGATTATTCACGCGATTGGCGGAGGAGTCGGCGCTGATTTCTCTATTGAGGATATAAATTATGATAAGATCGTCATCATGACCGATGCCGATACGGATGGTGCCCATATCCAAGTGCTGCTGCTGACGTTCTTCTACCGTTATATGAAGCCGTTAATTGAGAACGGCAAGATTTTCATTGCCCTTCCGCCTCTTTATAAGGTCAGCAAGGGATCAGGAAAGAAAGAAGTTATTGAGTATGCGTGGGATGATGATGAGCTTGACAGCACCATCAAAAAAGTCGGGAAAGGCTATATGCTCCAGCGCTATAAAGGTCTGGGCGAGATGAATGCCGACCAGCTTTGGGAGACGACGATGGACCCAAGCCAGCGGACGCTGATTCGCGTGCGCATTGATGATGCAGCACGGGCTGAGCGCCGTGTGACCACGCTTATGGGCGATAAGGTTGAACCGCGCCGGAAATGGATTGAATCCAATGTCGCTTTCGGCTTGGAAGAGGATGATAATATCTTGGAAAATGAGAACATAACAGTCGCCGATGAGGAGGAAGTGATATGACATCCCAAGAAAAATACCGTGATCTTCCCCTAGAGGAGGTCATTGGCGACCGTTTCGGACGCTATAGTAAATACATTATTCAGGACCGTGCCTTGCCAGATGCAAGGGACGGCCTGAAGCCTGTACAGCGCAGGATTCTTTATGCCATGCATCATGACGGGAATACAAATGAAAAGCCGTACCGTAAGTCTGCGAAGACTGTCGGGCTTGTTATCGGTAACTATCACCCGCATGGGGATTCCTCTGTCTATGAAGCGATGGTAAGGATGAGCCAGGAGTGGAAGCTGCGCCGCGAGCTGATTCAAATGCACGGCAACAACGGGAGCGTCGATGGCGACCCGCCAGCAGCGATGCGGTATACGGAAGCGAGATTATCCTCCATTGCCGGCCAATTATTAAGTGATATTGACAAACATACGGTCGATTTTGTGCCTAACTTTGATGACACGGCAGAGGAGCCGGTCGTTTTGCCAGCCAAATATCCAAATCTATTGGTTAACGGTTCTACCGGAATTTCTGCCGGGTACGCAACCGAGATTCCGCCGCATAACCTCGGGGAAATCGTGGATGCGACCATTATGCGTATTGATAGACCGAATTGCTCGGTAGAGGACTTAATGGAAGCCGTCAAAGGTCCTGACTTCCCGACAGGCGGGATTATCCAAGGGACGGACGGCATCAAGAAGGCTTATGAGACAGGGAAAGGAAAAATCGTCATCCGCAGTAAGACAGAGATTGAAACCTTGCGGGGCGGACGACAGCAAATCCTCATCACGGAAATTCCGTTTGATGTGAATAAAGCGGCTCTTGTCAAAAAAATCGATGAGCTTCGCCTTGACCGCAAGCTTGAAGGCATTGCCGAGGTACGTGACGAAACAGATCGAACAGGTTTAAGAATTGTCATTGAATTAAAGAAAGAAATTGATTCAGATGTCATTCTCCAATACTTATTTAAGAACACGGATCTTCAAGTTACATATAACTTCAACATGGTTGCCATCTATAAGAAACGACCGCAATTAATGGGTTTGCGAGATATGCTGGATGCCTATATCAATCATAGGCGGGAGGTCATCACAAGACGTTCTGAATATGAACTGAAGAAGGCGCGCGAGCGGGAGCATATCGTACAAGGGCTCATCAAGATGATCTCCATTCTTGACCGAGTTATCGCGACGATTCGTGCCTCCCATGATAAGATGGATGCGAAGAAAAACCTCGTAGCGGAATACGGATTCTCCCAGGCTCAAGCGGAAGCAATTGTTTCCTTGCAATTATACCGTTTAACAAATACAGATATTACTGCACTTCAGAATGAAGCGGCAGAGCTCCAGGCAAAAATCGCAGAACTGACCGCGATTCTTGGAAGTGAGAAAAAGCTCATGGCCGTCATCAAAAAGGAACTGAAAGAAGTCAAAAAAGGCTATGCCGACCCTCGTCGTTCCCAAATCGAGGCGAAGATTGAAGACATTAAGATTAATCTTGATGTGTTGATTCCAAGTGAGGATGTCATCGTGACAATCACGAAGGAAGGCTATATTAAACGGACAAGCCTTCGTTCCTATACAGCGAGCGGCGGACAGGACTTTGGGATGAAGGAAGGCGACCGTATCCTGCACAAGATGGATATCAATACGACGGATACGCTTCTGCTCTTCACAAATAAAGGAAGCTATATTTATTGCCCAGTCCATCTTCTGCCAGATATCAGATGGAAGGATGCCGGTCAGCATATCAGCAGCATCGTGCCACTTGATAAGGATGATCGGATTGTTAAGGCAATCTCAGTCTCCGATTTCGAGAAGCCAGGATATCTGTTATTCATCACGAAGAACGGGATGACCAAGAAATCTGAGCTTGGTTTATACAAAGCAACGCGTTACTCCAAGCCATTGGTTGCCCTGAACCTGAAAGGGAATGATGAAGTTGTGGATGTTCATATGACGGACGGAACCAATACCGTCTTCATCGCGACATCTCATGGTTATGGCCTTATGTTTAAGGAAGAGGATGTTCCTGTCATTGGGGCAAGGGCTGCCGGTGTGAAAGGCATTAACTTGAAAGAGGATGACTTCGTCGTAAGCGGTGAGGTATTCACAGATGACAGTTCTTCCATGATTGCGCTTGTGACGCACCGCGGAGCCGTGAAAAAGATGAAACGGACTGAATTCGAAATTGGCGCTCGGGCGAAAAGAGGCGTGGTCATGCTGCGCGAGCTGAAGAAAAATCCGCATAGGGTTGTCAGCGTGAAAATGCTTGACGATATGGACCAGCTTGTTATCGTTTCCGAAAAGGGCAAAATGGAAGAAATCAATTCCTTCCAGCTGCGGCCAAGTGATCGTTATTCAAATGGCTCCTTCTTTGTGGATGAAGCAGAGAACGGCCCAATCATCGATCAATGGGTCGTGAAAGCTCCTAAAAACGAAGAAAATCCTAAATAAGACGAACGATAAGTAAAACCGCGAGACAAGAAATCTCGCGGTTTTTTATGTTTTTTTACCATTAAATGCCGCATAATTTAATTCTTGCAAGGAAACATAAAGGAGATAATCATTGAACAAAGGAGCTGAAATGATGAAGGCCGTAAAGTGTATCCTTCTTTGCGCTTGTTTTTTAGTCGTTCATTTTCCCTTGCCGGCGGGTGCCGTAAACAACAGCAGCGAGGTGAAATTGAAATCCTATATGATCGATGTCACAGGGGATGGTAAAAAAGATCAGCTTAGCTTGTATGGGGTTCCGTTTGGGGAGAAGACGAAGTATTACAAGGAATTCAAATTGGTTTCCATCAATAAAAAGGGAAAGGCTGTGCAGCAAATCACCGGCGGGTTCAGCCCTAACGTAATCTTTGCGGATGTAAATTCTGACCATATAGTAGAGGTCATCCTTGAAGTTCCGAATGGCGGAAGCGCTCAGTCGCGTGATTACTATGCCTTCAATGTCTACAATCAAGAAATTGAAGAGGTTCCATTGCCGAAACCGCTGAATCTCAATGGCT
>CAJGCH010000133.1 GCA_904501845.1 uncultured Bacillaceae bacterium
GCTCCTTCTAACATCTTCTGGAGTATCTTAACCTGCTTATTATTCATATCCTTTTCCAAAGGCTCCTCAATTGCAAGCGGCTCTAAGCTGTAATAATCCTTTTGACTGACAGCGATAGTTGGCTTGATGCCGCTTTTGTGAATCCATGTCCCATTCGGCGTGAGCCATTTATAAAAGGTCAGCTTGATGGTGCTTCCGTCACCTAAGTCAACCGGCTTTTGTACGGTCCCCTTCCCAAAGGTTTTCTCACCAATCAGCGGGTAGCCCTCCGATTCGTTCATCGCTGCCGCAAAGATTTCAGCTGCTGAGGCGCTGCCCTCATTCATCAGCACGGCAATGGGATACGCTTTCCGTTCATCCGTATAGGAGAAATATTGATTTTTCTTGCCGCTTCTTTCCTCAATCTGAATATACGGCTTTTTATCCGTAATGAACTGCTTCAATATTTCCTCCACGCTCGTCAGCAAGCCTCCCGGGTTTCCACGCACGTCAATAAGCAGTCCATCCATTTGACTGCCCTCCAAGGAAGAGAGCTCCCGAGCGAAATCCGCGGCCGTATCTTCACTAAAGGAAGTGATTTGGAGATAGCCAATCGATTTGCCATTCAGCTTCTTCATAGAACGATGAACGGTCTCTAGAGGAATTTCCGCTCGCTCGACCGAGAACTTGATGGGGTGGGTATTGCCATCACGCATAACCTCAACCTCAACCTCTGTCCCGACCTTTCCTCGAATTAAGGAGACGACATCATACAGCTCAAGTCCATCCGTCTCCTGCTGATCAACACGGATGATGACATCGCCCGGCTTGATCCCCGCTTTCTCCGCCGGGGAGTGCTTAAACGGCGACACAATAACGAATTTTCCATCCAGATGATTAATCTCTGCCCCTATTCCTTGAAAACTGGAATCCAATGTTTGCTGGAACTGCGAGGTCGTCTCGGCATCCATATACACAGAGTATGGATCCTTCAATTCACCGAGCATCCCTTTAATCGCGCCTTCTGTTAACTCCTTTTCTTCGACTTGCTCCACATAATTCTCGGCAATAATATCAAATGCCTGATGAACCTTTTCAAATTGTCCCCAATCCTTTGTCTCTTCCTGTGCTTGGCCACCCTGACTTTCTTGCCTATATTCATATCTCCACCAGGAACCAGCAAGGGTGCATATCAATAGAACCACTGCTGTCACGAAGGGCCAGAACCATTTATTTTCCAATCACTGCCGCCTGCCTTTCACCACAAAAAGAATAAGCATGACACATATAAATGCGCCATGCTTATTCCTATGCATTGCCTGTCCTGCATATGCTCTATTCAGCGATCAATAGCGGAACTTCCACCAGGGGCGATTGGACCAGGGTCTGCTGCCATTGAAGTTCCGCCAGCGACGGATGTAACCACAGCAAGGGCTATAATAAAGATGGCTGCTAATTTTTTCATTGCTTTATCCTCCTAATATGATTTTTATATTTATGTAAATTCTCTGTGTCCAATAATTGCAGGTAAAAATGATTTGAATTAGAGGTAAATACATCGCGAGCCACATTGAGGAGGCTGTCATCATTTGTTGCAAGACCGTAATAAAATAATTGATAGGAGGTTAAATACCCTCTTTTTCTTTTTAGTTGATCGAGGATATCTATCGCCTCATCGACACGGCCCAGTACGATAAGCCTATGTGCCTTTTCAGCCTCATCTGTCGGTTCAGTATGTATATCAATACCCCAAAAGGAGTGAAGAAAATCAAGCGTATTGACCGTATATTGCGTTCGATCTGCTGCCCGGTTGCCAGAAAGGTGCAATAGTGCATCGCGTGCCTGTTCAACCCAATATTTCGCCACCTCGAAATTCTCAAACATATAGGATTGACCAAGAATGTGAAAGAAGTTGGCATATACAATAGGGAAGTAGTACTGGAGCTCATTGCGCTTGATTACCTCCAGACATTTCGCCCGGCATTGTTCAATTTCATTCATATATAAATAAGTCGTTGCCTCCATTTCCATCAATCGAATCCTGTAGGCTTCACGCAGATATTCATTCTCCATCAATTCGACCATCGGAGCCACGACTCTGAGCACCTTATGAAAAGGCTCGAATAAACCCGTTTCCTGGATTCCATACAAATGTACGATTAAGGAAAAAATGAGTGACTCGCTGTTCGTGTTCTTTACTTTGAATATTTCGTCAATTAAGTCCGTGCCAGACAAGTCTCCCTTCTGATTCTTAAGAAGGATTTGATAGATAGTGATCCACGTCTGCATATCCTTAGTGCCTCGTTCCCTCTCGATGTCTATGAGAGTTTCCAGCTCTTCTATATCACCTTGCATTAAATAATACTCCATGAGGATATGGGGTTTCATGGAATCTAAGTAGTTGCAATAGTAATCTTGCAGGAAAAATTTTTGCTTTTCGTAATCATTGCGATAGAGCTCATTCAATGAGGATAGTATTGAATTTGAATGGATCTGGGACGTATCGAGCAGGTTAACTTTCTCCAATAGAAATTGGGTGAATTGACGATCGTCCTTGATCATATAATCTTTAAAAACCACGCTCTCCAAGCTACATCCCACCTAGTATAATTGACTATTTAGTACAAATTCTAACAGCTTATCGAACAGTTGTGTACACAATTCGACCACCAAATTCGTCTAATAATCGACAACATTCGTAGTTTAATCAGAACTTTCTGCTCAAGATAAAAGAAGGCGCAGTTCGCTGTCGAACTGCGCCTGGTACATTACATTCCGCTCAAGTATTTCAGCGGATCCACGGCATTAGATTTAGATGCCGTCCAACCGCCAACATACAATTCAAAGTGCAAGTGCTGACCGAAGGATCTGCCGGTATTGCCCATTAATCCGATTTGTTGTCCCTTTTGGACAGACTGGCCTGCCGAGACATTCATCGAACGCAAGTGGGCATATACTGTCGTATAAACTTGTCCATCAATATAGTGAGAAATATAAATGACATTTCCATAAGAGCTTGAGTAGTTTGCACGGGAAACGACACCGGCCGCTGATGCGACAACTGGCACCGTTCCTGATTTCGCAATATCAATTCCGTTATGGTTTTTTCCCCAGCGGCTGCCGAAGCGGGATGAAACATACCCAGCTGCCGGACGCATGAATTTGCCGGATGTCACAGCTGGAGCCTGAGATACCGTTCCAGAGGATACAGTTGAGCTGCTGTTTGCGCTTGCTGCAGCTGCAGCTGCGGCTTCTGCCTGACGTTTTTTCTCAGCAGCAATGGCTTTCTTTACGGCTGATTCCTGGTTAGTGAGGAGTTCCTTCTCTTCCTCGAGGGAGAGTTTCTCTTCCTCAAGCTGTGCCTGTTCTGATTTCAGTACAGCCATCAGCTGATTCTTCTCTACTTTCTTCCCGTCAAGCTCTTCCTTCATCTTAACGAGCTCTTTCTTCATTTCATTTAAACTAGCAAGCTTCGTTTCAACCTCTGCCTTCTGTTCTTCCAGGCGGGCTTTGTCCGCTTCCTGTTCAGCGATAATATCCTTATCCGCATTCATGATTGTTGTCACTGCGCCGATTCGTTCGACAAATTCACCAAAGCTGTTCGCACCTAGAATGACTTCCAGGTAGGTTGAACTGCCATTCTGCTGATACGAGCGCGCACGTTCCTTCAAAATTTCATGACGGTTTGCGATTCTTTCCTCTGTCTCTTTAATGCTTTCCTTCAGACTATCAATCTTTTCTTTAGTCGAGGCAATCTCTTTATCTTTCTTTGTGATCTTCTCTTTTGTATCAGCGATTGATTTTTCTACCTTTTTCAGCTCTGCTTCTAAGGATGCTCGCTGTTTTTCGATATCTGTAATTTTGTTTTCCGCTTCCGAAATACCTGACTCAACCGTGGATTTCTTTTTCTCGATTGTGCTTTTTTTCTCTTGTAAAGAGCCTACTGATTCAGCCTGCACATTCCCCCCTGCAGATATTCCTGCCAAACACAGCATAAATGCTGTGATAGCAACCATGGTTTTCTTCACGTGACTTTCCCCTTCCCTTTCAAACAAATAGAACTGTTTTCTTTATGTATATACGGCCCCTTTTTAATGAAAAAGGGGCCGTTAATCGTTAAGCTTTCAAGAATTTACGAATGGACATTAAGCTTCCCCATATACCAATTAAAGCGCCAAACAGGACGAGCAGGCCTGACACTTGGAGAATGAACGGGTTATACGATAACATTTGCATGTAATCAATCGTCATCGACGGGCTAATATGGTCATACAAATACTTATAGCCAAACGCGATGAGGGTGATCGGAATGATTGATCCGAGTATACCGAGCCATAGCCCTTCAAGGAAGAATGGCCAGCGGATAAATCCGTTCGTCGCTCCAACAAGCCGCATGATTTCAATTTCTCGGCGTCTGGCGAAGATGGTTACTTTAATAGTATTAGAGATTAGGAACATCGCTGTTAAGAGCAGGGCAACAATCAGCACGAATCCTACATTCCTTGATACGCTGACGATATTAAACAGCTTTTCTACGTAGTTCTGGCCATATTCAACCGTCTCTACATAATTCATTTTCTCTACCTCTTGCGCAACAGTCACGACATCCTGAGGCGTTTTAGTCTTAACGACATAGACGTCATTCAATGGGTTATCTTGCTCAAAGAGCTCAAAGGCTTTCCCATCATCGCCCATGCTTTCAATGATATTATTTAACTCCTCTTCTTTAGGAGATAAGGTGACTTTCTCTACCTGACTCAAGCCCTCTAAGCTTGTCCCTAGCTCAGCTGACTGCTCTTGTGTAGCCGTGCGGTCAATATGCACGCGAACTTCAACATCACTCTCTACATTTGTCGCAAAATTATTCAAGTTCATCATCAGGACGACAAACACGCCTACCAATGACAGGGTTACCGTCACGGCGCTTACGGATGCAAATGTCATCCAGCCGTTACGGCCAAGACTTTTAAAACTTTCCTTCACATGGCGGAAGAAGGTTCTATAATTCATAACCGTATTCTCCCTTCTGTTCATCCCGCACGATCAAACCGCCCTCAATGGCAATGACTCGGTGTTGAAGCGTATTAACGATATCTTTATTATGAGTCGCCATGATAACAGTTGTACCGAGGCTGTTGATTTCTTCGAATATCTTCATGATTTCCCAAGACGTTTCCGGGTCGAGGTTTCCTGTCGGCTCATCCGCGATGACGAGCTTCGGAGAGCGTACGATGGAACGAGCAATGGCAATCCTTTGCTGTTCTCCCCCTGATAATTCATTCGGGAACATTCTCACTTTATGTTTAAGTCCGACCAACTCAAGCACATCCATGACCTTTTTCTTGATGGATTGCGGTCTTTCTTCTGTTACTTCAAGCGCAAAGGCAATGTTTTCAAACACGGTCAAATTGTTTAAGAGCTTGAAATCTTGGAAGATAACGCCGATATCCCTGCGCAAAAGCGGGACTTTCCTGTCTTTAATCTTAGCGATGTCTTTTCCATCCATGATAATGGTACCGCTTGTCGGCTTCTCTTCTCTATACATCATCTTGATGAACGTTGATTTACCTGCACCACTCGGACCAACTACATAGACAAACTCACCCGATTGGATCTTTACATTCAGGCCTTTTACTGCTGAAACGCCATTTGGGTATGTCTTTTGAACATTAATCATTTCTATCATGTCGTTTTCACCTAATTTCCACCTTCATGTTGTACTTAATCTATATGTCTCTATCGACGTTTGTCGTTTTTTGATAGATTTATACATCTTTTGTCATGTTATATTATAACATCAGAAAATGTCAGAACTACCACTGTTATATTACATTTATATTTCAACAACATTAACCTTTTTTGTCAAAGGCCAGACATTTCCAGCTGTACAATCCTTAAGTCTTTCGCCCTACAAATAAGAAAAACCGGCGAGACTGAAATCTCCGGTTTTCACTTTTTTTATCGTCCATTCTGCCCGTTCTTTTGGCTTTAGCCAAATAACAGAACCTATATTAACAGCCACTATCAAAAATAGCAAAAATTTGAATCCTCTTGAGGTATCAAGCTTTATTAAAACCTTCTCCAAGCACCTCAGCTGCCTCCATCACCACTACGAACGCATGCCGATCGATCGATTGCACGACCTGGCGAAGCTTCGTAAATTCAGATTGATCGATGACACACATCAAGACAGGGCGGTCGCTTTCTGTGTAGCCTCCCTGAGCGGTCAGCCTTGTCACACCTCGGTCCACTTCCTCTAAGATGGCCTTCCTTACTTCTGCCTCATATTTTGTAATAATCATAACTGTCTTGGAGCGCTGGATTCCGACCTGAACGAGGTCTATCGTTTTACCCGTGACGACCAATCCAATCAGAGCATACAGACCTTGCTCGATATCAAATACGAGCGCTGCTGCCAATACGATCAGACCATCAATCATCGCGACACACATACCAAGCGATATACCCGTATATTTATGAATGATTTGCGCGGCTAGATCCGTTCCGCCTGTTGAAGCTTTTCCAAGGAATACGATTCCAAGTCCAAGCCCGACACCAATTCCGCCGAATAACGCGCCAAGCAAAGGATCCGTTGTAGCCGGTGACCAACCATTCGTCAGGAATACGACAAATGGGAAGAAAACCGTCCCGACAGCGGTTTTAATACCGAAATGTTTCCCGAGCAAAAGCACACCAGCGATAAAGAGCGGGATATTGAATGACCACTGCACAAAGGCTGGCTCCCAGCCAAACAGTGTATAGGTAATGGTACTGATCCCGCTTACGCCGCCTGATGCCACTTTTGTCGGCAAGAGGAAAATATTAAAGGAGATGGCTACAATCGCTGACCCGATAAGGACATAAACATAATCCATTATTGCTGTTAAAAGAGGATGCTTGATCCTGCTGTTAAGTTTATTCATCACAATTCTTCTTGCCCTCCATAATTCCATTTCATCAAAGCATATTCATTTTATATGAAAAAAGGAGGGGACACAATGAAAGGAGGTTAATATACAAAAGTCTGACAATAAAAAAAGCTCAAGGAAGTCCTCCCCTGAGCCCAACTCTATATAGAGATATCTCTTCTCTTGAAAACAAAAAAAGTTAGCGCGATAAACAAAAGATAATAAACAGCCAACAAGCCTAACGAAAACCCGATTGAAGCACCTTCATAGCTAAAATCAAACAAGAAGAGGCTCCGCAAATCCAAATGCGGGAATAAGATGAATTTCATCCAGCTATACCGTTCTACCAGATTTAGGATGATTATGTTTAAAGTCGAAGACGCAAACAGGATAAACACCGCCACTCCAACCGCGATGGAAGTTGTCTTGAATAGGGTACTCAGCATGAACGCAATCGTGATGATGATAAAGAAGCCTGGAATCCAATAAAGGAGCATATCCACGAAGTAGCCTCCAACCTGCACCATGTCACCTGAAAGCGATGGATCAGGTATTTCCGCTGTGAATGACCCATTCCCGAAAAAGATGAGGCCGACCAGATAACCAGATACAAGCAGCGTAATAAGCAGCATACCAGCAAACATAAGCGATGTTACATATTTCGACAAAAGAATCTTCCAGCGCTTATGCGGCCTTATCAGCAGCTGCTTAATCGTGCCATCAGAGAACTCAGAGGCTACCATCCCGCTGCAAACAATGACCGTAAACAACGTAACGAAGGAGACAAGCCCAATTGCCCAATCAGCCATGAAATCCCATACCGTATCCGTCATATTTCCTTCACTGCTCGCGAGGATATCAGTTGCCATCAGCTTATCATCCTCACTAGCATTCGAATCAGCAAGTGTTTGCTTGGCTTCTTTTACATCCCGCTCGGTTGAGTTATTCATGAAATTCGAGATAAATCCTGCACCGATAATCCCCAAGACCATAAAGCCAATAAA
>CAJGCH010000134.1 GCA_904501845.1 uncultured Bacillaceae bacterium
GCATTCCCATCAAGCACATAAATGACCGGAAAGCCCTCAGGAGGCGGCGTTATGTCTGGCTTGTATAGGAATAGCTCATAATCATCTATGCTATACCGCTCTGTATTTTGCATCCCTTTCTCCTGCCTTTCTAGTTCGATAAGATTTCCTCATACAGCATTTCATCCGTCATACTGTCATATCCCAGGCAGACAGGGACGCCATCATAGGGATCCTTGATGATGCGCGCATCAATATCAAATACATCCCGCAGCACTTTAGAAGTCATTATTTCATCCGGCTTGCCGATGGCCTTAATTTGGCCGTCCTTCATCGCAACGAGCTGATCGGAGAAACGGGCAGCGTGATTGATGTCATGGAGGACCATGACTACCGTGCAGGCTTGTTTTCTGTTTAAGCTCCGGACCGTTTTGAGAACATCAAGCTGATGGGCCATGTCCAAATAGGTAGTCGGCTCATCCAAGAGGAGCAGATCGGTCTCTTGGGCGAGGGCCATGGCAAGCCATACCTTCTGCCTTTGTCCGCCGGATAATTGGTCCATTTCCCGCGTGCGGAAGGCTGTTGTTTTCGTGACCTCCATCGCCCATTCAATCACTTTCCAGTCAGCCGAGGTGAGCCTATGCCCCCTCTTTTGATGCGGGTATCTTCCATAGGATATGAGCTCCTCCACCTTTAGCTCGGAAGGGGCGGTCGGGTTTTGCGACAATAAGGCAAGCTTCTTCGCGATATCCTTTGTCGCCATCTGACTTAAGTTCTTTCCAAGCAGAAATACCTTGCCGGACCTTGGTCTCAAGATTCGCCCCATCGCTTTCAGCAGGGTGGATTTCCCGCAGCCATTCGGACCGATAATCGTTGTTATGCTTCCTTCATTAATAGAGAGGCACAAGTCCCGAAAGACCGTGCGCTCCTCATAACGGGCCTCTAATTGTTCGACGGATAAAATAGATGCCATATTGCTTCCCTCCTATTGCTTCCTTTTCACGAGTAAATACAGAAAATAGGGCACACCGATAATGGAGACGACAATCCCAACCGGTATTTCAAGGGGCGAGAAGGCCGTTTTCGCGATAAAGTCAGCGATGAGCACCAAGAACATCCCAACTGCCCCGCTCACGGGAATGATAGACCGATGCCTTGTGCCAACCAGACTTCTCGCGATATGCGGGGCCATAAGCCCGATGAACGAAATGCTTCCGGATACGGATACGCAGCTGCTGATGACACCGATGCTTGCCAGCAGCAAAACAGACTTTTCGCGCTCGACCTTGACACCGATGCTCGTTACGGTCTCTTCCTCGAGCTGGAACAGATCAAGCAAGTGCGCCTTACGGAAAATCATCGGCAACAAGATAACGAGCCAAGGCAGCATGGACCAAATATAAATCCAATTCGCGTTATAAATGCTCCCAGAGATCCATACTGTCGCCATTTCAAAATCAGCCGACTTCATCTTCAAGGACACGTATAAGGACAATGCCCCAAACCCGGAGCCGATTGCAATGCCCGTCAACAAAAGACGTTCTGTATCAAGTCTTCCCCCTTTGAAAGAGAAGAAATAAATCAGCAAGGCAGCGATTAGTCCTCCGGCAAGGCCGAATAAAGGCTGCAGCATGATGCCCATTGTGCCAAGATTGCTTATCTGCCCTTGAAAGAAGAACATAAAGATGACAATGGCCGCTCCTGCTCCGGCATTGATGCCAAGGATGCCAGAATCAGCAAGCCCATTGCGGGTAACTCCCTGAATGACCGCCCCTGCCACCCCGAGGCCCATGCCGACGAGTGCTGCGATCACTATCCTCGGCAGCCGGAAATCAAAGATAATCAGCTCGAATCTCGGGTCATCATGGATGCGGAGCAATGTACCGACCACCTCACCGACCGTCATATCAAACGCCCCATTCGTTAAGCTGATGTAGACCGTCACCGCTATTAAAAGGGCCAAAACAGACAGTGTACCAATAAGACGCTTCTTACGCATGCTTTCCTCCTCCCTTCGTCCGGATTAAGTAGAGGAAGAACGGAACACCAATGATGGCTGTGACGACACCAATCGGCGTTTCGAATGGATAATTGATGAAACGGCTGGCCAAATCACAGCATGCCAGAAAAATGGCCCCAATGACGCCCGAACACGGAATGAGCCAGCGATAATCAACCCCAACCAAAAAACGCGTGATATGAGGAATGATTAGCCCGACAAACCCAATCTTCCCGACAAGTGCGACAGCTGTACCAGTCATCGCGATGACTGAGATCATTGCCAATGCCTTCACGACCGCTGTACGCTGGCCCAAGCTGACGGCCGTCTCATCGCCAAGGGAGAGAATCGTCAAAGATCCCGAAAGAAGCAGGGCGATAATGAATCCGACGAGTCCCAGCGGCAAAGCCAAAAGCAGCATCTCCATATCTGCCTGATGAAGCTTGGCATTATACCAGAAGCTGATATCCTGGGAGATTTGGAAATAGGTCGCCATCAATGCTGACAAGCTGCTCAGGAATGTGCCAATCACTGTCCCGATAATGGCGAGACGTACCGGAGACAAACCGCCCCGGAGCAAAGAACCAAACCCGAAGACAATCAAAGCGCCGAAGGCAGAACCAGCCATCGACAGCATGATCATCGTCAGATTAGAGGCTCCTGGCAAAAGAATCATCGCAATCGTGATAAAGAAAGCAGAGCCGTCAGTAACCCCCATGATTGAGGGCGAGGCAAGATAATTGCGGGTCATCCCTTGCATGACAGCTCCCGAGATGGCCAAGAACGCACCAACCAATAAGGCCGCCAATACTCTTGGCAGCCTCGAAGTCACGATAATGGCATGGTCGACATTTTCCCTGTCGTATTGCAGAATCGCATCAAGCACAATCGAGAAGCTCATATCCTTTGCCCCATAAAGGATAGACAAGATGACCACCGCCACCATAATGAAGGGAGCGACAATTAGGATGGCTATAGGCGGGGCAGCCTTCCATTGTGCACTCTTTCCCTTACCCGTACTCATTAGTTACTCAAGTTTTGCTGAACGGCTTCAAGGAATTTTGTCTTGCTCCAGGCTGTTCCGCCTTGGGCGAGCGGTTCAACGCTATTGACGAAAACTTGGTCAGCTTTCACGGCATCAAGGCCATTCCAAATCGCATTCTTTTGAAGCTCGTCTAACGCTTCCGGCTTATCCGCATTTTCGCTTTCTTCAAACTGAAGGAAGATATAGTCCGGATTCATTTCCGCTAACTTTTCAAGCGAGATCGCTTCCTGTGCTTTTGCAGCAGCCACTTCATCCGGAACCGTCAAGCCAAGATCAGTGTATAATACCGGGTTTAAGTATAAGTCCTGTCCATAGATCATTAGATTGCCGGCACGAAGGCGTAAGATAACCACTTCTTTATCTTTCATAGATTCAGAGACAGAATCCTTCACTTCCGCAGCATCAGCCTTGTACTCCTCAAGAATTTTCTCTGCTTCCGCTTCCTTACCGGTCAGCTCAGCAACCGCTGTCAAGTTCGCTTCCCAATCCGTTGATACATGGGAGATTGGCACCATTGGCGCGATTTTCTCAAGCTGTGTTTTCACATCTTCCTGGAATTTAGATGTACCAAGAATGATATCCGGATCTAAACCGAGAATGCTCTCATAATTAGGCTGCCTCTTATCACCGATAAGCTCAGCCCCTTCTAGGTCTTCTGCTAGATAGGAAGGAAGCTCATTGCCCACTGCAAGGGCACCTGCCGGTTTTACATCCAAAAGGGCCAAGTCTTCCATCGATTCAAGACTCGCAGCCACAATCGTCGGATTCTCAGGCACCTTATACTCCTTGTCCATATATGTAACGGTCTTTTCCTTCGGCTCCGCTTCCACCTGTTTCGACTTACCAGTTGTTGCCTCGTCCTCGCCGCATGCAGCCAACAAGAGCGCTAATGCAGCAGTAAAACCAACCTTCCAAAACTTCTTCATATCCCCTAACTCCTTTGCCAATATAGTATGTATTGATAGTGAGAATCATTATCATTTATATACATTACCACTCTCACCTAACTTTTCAAAGTAAAAATCAAACTATTTGAAAAATTAGTTATAAAGACTTAATTTAAGCTCTATTAGCTAAATAGTTATTAAGGTTACAAAAATTAACAATCACTTCCATATTGATAGGATGTAAGTCCTTTTTTGAAATAGGAATGTCAAAAGAGCGATGAGCAGATTTAGGTTCCATTCATCACGCTTACACCATTGGAAATTATCACCTTCTATTAGAACGGGAGAATGTTGCAGAGGGTATCGATACTAGGAGCTGAGGAACTATTAGGCCATTCATAATCTCTTCACTGGCTTAAATTTTTTTGAAGATAATCTCTTTTGCCCTATCAAAAAGAGCTATTGCCGAAATAAAAGAAGGCTGTTTTCGTATAGATTATCCCTTCAAAATTCTCACAATAATCAGCATAAATAAAGTGTTAAAAATCTCTTGAAGCAATATTTTTAGTATTGTATTATATTAAAAAATAAAATCAAGTTGGGAGGATTTAATCATGTTTAAAAATCCGGCTATATGGACCATTATTACTGCCATTATTACAGCTCTAGTTTATATTGATGTCTTTTATCTTGACCTATATATATTTACTATTCCTTTAGCAGTTGTAATTGCTCTTATTTCTACCATTATTGCTGTGAAACAAAAACAATATATTTATATATTTTTTAACATACCATTAGCGATTATTGCATGTGCGTGTTATGTCATATTTCCGTGGTAAAATGACTCTTCATAGGATGCCTTTTTGGCGTCCTTTTTTAGTTGGCTAAATAGGTTCAGTGAGCAGAATATAACTCAATTTTTGTTTATAAAGCGACCATGTTTATGAAAACAGTCTAAAAGAAAGACCGAAAGCAGTAAATTGCCTTCGGTCATAAGTTATATTTATTATAAAGTTACGCCATTAACTTCCTTGATTTTATCAGCTACTGCAACAGTCAGCTCTTCAGCCGTTTTCGGAACGAAATTCTTCAAAATGGAGTTAACCATTGGTCCCATTGCTCCGCCTGCTGTGATATCGAGGTTGCCTGTCATTTTTGTATTATTCTCATCGATAGCTTCTGCCTCGAAGTAGCCGCCGCCTTTGAAATTATCGGATAGCCCTTTTAAATTAAAGGTTACAGTCGTTGGCTCTTTCCACTCCGTAATATCGATTTTCAGCTTGACTGTTTTCTTCATGAACCCAAGGTCTCCCTTAAAAGCCCAAGTAGATTCATTTTCATTAATGATCTCATGCTCAATATAGCCTGGAACAAGCGGTGCCCACTTGTCCATATCGCTCACGAATGTCCAAATTTCTTCGATTCCTACTGGTAATTGTACTGTATGTGTTCCTGCTGGCATATGAAACGTCCCCTTTGTAATTGTTTAGATTAGATTAAGTAGATTCTTTTCCTTTGTTACTCTGCTTTGCCAATCGCTAGGCCGGCAAGATAGCCGAATGTGATAGCTGGTCCAATTGTCCCGCCAGCACTTACGTATGCTTGTCCAAAGATACCCATAGCGGCATTTCCGGCAGCATACAATCCTTTAATAGCTTTGCCGCGGTGATTAAGCACTTGGCCATTCTCATTGATGCGAGGTCCGCCGTTTGTTCCTAATGAACCGTAGTAGACAGGAACAGCATAGAATGGCGCTTTTTCAATCTTGCCAAGGTTTCTCTCTGGTGTTCCTCCGCCAATCTCGAGTCCTTCAAAGAAGGTTGTCCCGCGGTGGAAGTCAGTATCCTCTCCTGCTTCAGCCTGTTCGTTCCAGCGGTTCACTGTTGCTTCAAGCGCATCTGGGTCAATATTGATTTTCTCCGCCAATTCACGAATGCTTTCGGCCTGCGGCACCCACTCAGGAGCCTCCTCGCCCGGCATCATCGTAATGATCATCGTACGGTCCTTCATCTGCTGGTCAAAGACCATCCAGTTGTTTTTCTCGTTTGGCCACTCTACATTGACCGGATCATAGTGATGGAATGCTTTTGGAAGATCATTATAAGTAGAACCTTCATGAACAAAGCGTTTTCCTTTGCTGTTAACGAAGATGCTGTTTGGGCCGAAACGTCCGCTGCCGCCCAATTGGTTCATGACGCGATCTTCATATTCAAAGGTTGGATCCTGCATTGCTGGATACCACCACGCTTCGCTCATATTGCCTAAGGCTGCGCCTGCTTCCATCGCCATAATCAGCCCGTCTCCCTCATTGCCCCAAGGAGTAAGCGGGTGCGTGATTTCGCCTTTTAAGAAAGTCTTGATTAATTCTTTATTCCATTCAAATCCGCCGGAGCCCATGATAACCCCTTTGGAAGTCCCGATGTAGATTTTTTCATCCCCTTGCTCTGCAACAAGGCCAATGACGTCTCCCTCATCGTTCAAGACAAGCTCTTTCCCTGCTGTTTCCAAGACGATTTCAATGCCGCGGTCTAAGCAGCCCTTCACCATGGAGGCAATCAAAGAACGTCCCATTGTAACGATATTGTTTTCCATCCGCTCGGCAATCTTCATGAAGTCGATTCCGCCTTTTGCTCCGCCCTCTTCAAGCGTTAAAGGAGGGAATGTCGGGTTGTTACGGATTAAGGCGCCATATTCCCCGATTTCATTCATGTCATATGGAAGCGGGTCAAGAGAACGTCCAGACCTTGTCCCATCGAAATAGCCATAATACTCAGGATAGTTTTCCGGAACTGCGAAACGGACCGGTGTATTTTCATGCAAGTAATCAATCGCTTTGTAAGCGTTATCAACATACACTTCAAGCAGCTCAGGATCTGGTTCTTTTCCTCCTGTGATTCTGCGAATATATTTCAAGGCATCTTCACGAGTATCCTCGATTCCCTTTTCCTTCATATAGCGGTTCATCGGAATCCAAGGCACCCCGCCTGAGAAGGCTGTCGTTCCGCCTATTTGATGTGTTTTCTCTAATACTAGTACTTTTAACCCTTGATCATGCGCCGTGATGGCAGCTGTTAAGGCCGCGCCGCCTGTTCCCATGACAACAACGTCAACTTCGCGATTCCATTTCTCTGGTTTTCTCGCTGGCATAACCGTTCTCCCCCTTGTTACTTCTAAAATTATAGGATTTAAAAAAATGATAGTGTCACTATCACTTTAAATACATCCTAACAGATTGTTCATAAATCTGTAAATAATTTCGCTTATATTTTTTTATTTTCGCAAAAAGGGCGTTTATGATAAGGTGGATAGGATGGTGTAAATCCTCCATCTTTCTATCTATTTATGAGGTGATTCTGCAATGGCCAGTCATTTAAGCAATAGAGAGCTAGCGAAGAAAAAAAGAAAAGAAAAAATATTAGATGCGGCCGAGAAGCTGTTTCTTCATAATGGTATCGATAATACGACAATGGACGAAATCGCAAAGGAAGCCGATATCGGGATCGCGACATTATTCCGTTACTTCCCGAAGAAGGAACTCATCATCCAAACAGTTGCAACAGCTAAACTCCAAACCCTTTTGGATGCCTTAAAGGAGATCGAACGGGAAACCTCCTCCTGCATGGAAATGATGACGGCCGTCATGGATTTCTTTATTAGCCAGATGTCCGAACAAAACGGCGCCATGCCGAAGCTGCTCGATAACTTCGTCAACTATAAGGCAGTCGCCATCGATTCATTTGATGACCTGGACATATACAACAGCATGCGCGATGAGATATCCATCGTGTTCACCCGCTTGATTGAGACGCGCAGAAATGACGGAACCATCAAGCAGGATTTGAGCACAGCTCAAATATTATCAACGATTCTGAGTAATTTCTCCGTGTTTACATTCAAGCTTTCGCTAAAGGGAAACGAGAATCTGCCGTCACCCGAACTGACGTCTGAGGAACAATTAATCATTA
>CAJGCH010000135.1 GCA_904501845.1 uncultured Bacillaceae bacterium
CGAGCTGGCATTCTATCAATTGATAAGGGCCAATTGGAGGCGGCGCGTTCATCAGGTTTAACCTATGGGCAAGCAATGCGTCTTATTGTTCTTCCGCAGGCAATCAAGGTAGTCATTCCGCCTCTTGGCAATCAGTTTATCAACCTAGTAAAGAATACGTCTATCCTTGCTGTTATTGCAGGCGGAGAACTGATGTATCAAGCGGATTTAATCTCGCTTGCAACCTATGTGGTGTTTGACGTATACATCTTTGTTGCCGTGTTTTATTTAATACTTACAATCCCGCTCAGCCTTGGTGTTGGTTATTTGGAAAAACGCCTGGCAAAGAGTTATTAAGGAGGGCATGAAGAATGGATTTTGCAGGTGCCTATTCGCCCGATAACCTTGCCTTTTTAGTGGACGGCTTCCTCGTAACCTTGAAGATTGCCGCTATATCAATTGTTTTGAGCTTCCTCATAGGGGGGATAATCGGTATTCTTCGTTATGCGAAGATTCCGGTTGTATCTGCTGTACTCGCCGTAGTTGTTGAAACAATCCGGAATTTACCGCTCATACTGATCATCTTTTTTGTGTACTTTGGACTGCAGGACCCGAAAGTTGGGCTTGAGATGAGTATCCCAACAGCTGCGATCACAGCGCTAACGATTTTTGAATCAGCCATGCTGTCAGAAATCATTCGCGGCGGACTTAACTCTATTCCAAAGGGACAGATCGAAGCGGCTCGCTCATCTGGCATGGGTTATATTCAAACCCTATGGCATATTATTCTTCCTCAGGCTTTACGAAACATGGTTCCGCCTATCGTAAGCCAGTTTATCTCACTTCTTAAGGATACATCGCTGGCAGTCGTTATCGCCTTGCCGGAATTGACGCATCATGGCCAGGTCATTTATGCGCAGAACATCAATTATGTATGGCCGGTATTGATCTTGATTGCCCTTATGTATTTTGTCGTCAATTATGGCTTGTCCCTTGTTGCGAGACGACTTGAGGTAAGAAAACAATAACATCCCCGCTCTTCGGAGCAGGGATGTTTTTTTGTTTTCCCAGGGCAAATTGCATGCACTTGGCTGGAGTGCTAAAATAAACGAAGGGTTTCCAACCATTTGCAGTGATTTTATAGCTTAGTTCATGTATATAATAAATAGACAAAAATAATTTAGAAGGTTGAGAGTATGGATAAGCAAAAAATATACGAAGAATTGCAGCGTCTAATTCCAAAAGAGCATATTAAGCAAGATGAACCGTTAAATCAATATACATTCACGAAAACAGGAGGAAAGGCTGACTTCCTTGTCCTTCCATCTACGTATGAAGAAGTGCAGAAATGTATTTTATTCTCTCGAGAGAATACGATTCCATTGACCATTCTTGGCAATGGATCGAATCTGATTATCCGTGACGGTGGGATTAGGGGCATTGTCCTCATCTTAAGCCATATGGACCGTATATATATGGAAGATGGCCTCATTGTCGCGCAAAGCGGAGCAACCATCATTAATGTGTCTCGTTATGCCCTCGAGCAAAGTGTAACAGGACTTGAGTTTGCATGCGGCATTCCCGGTTCAGTGGGAGGCGCCGTCTACATGAATGCTGGCGCCTATGACGGCGATATCTCCCAAGTAATTGATTCTGCCCTTGTTCTAACAAAAGAAGGCGAATTACTTACTTTAACGAATGAGGAAATGGAATTGAGTTATCGCAGCAGCTTGATTGCTAAGCGCGGCGATATCGTTCTTGAGGCGAGGTTCGCGGCTAAGAAGGGTGAAACGGAAGCAATCAAGGCGAGAATGGATGAGTTGACTTTCTTAAGGGAGTCTAAGCAGCCGCTCGAATATCCGTCTTGCGGTAGTGTATTTAAGCGACCTCCAGGCTATTTTGCCGGAAAGCTCATTCAAGACAGCAATCTGCAAGGTGTTTCTATCGGCGGAGCACAGGTTTCAACAAAACATGCCGGTTTTATTATTAATACTGGCAATGCGACCGCAACAGATTATTTGAACTTGATTAAGCATGTTCAAAAAACAGTTAAAGAAAATTTTGGTGTTGATTTAGAAACAGAAGTTAAGATTATAGGTGAAGAGTAACAGTGATTAAGACCATGCAAGGGGTTCCTTTTGCATGGTCTTTTTGTATGCGAACATCCTTCTTGGTGTTAATTTTTTTCGTTCATTAGACTACTAGGATATTAGAATAATAATCCTCTTAAGATGATTGGTTTATTTTGCAGCTATTCCCCAAATGGCTGAAGATCTAGTTAGTAAGCTCTTATCATCGTATCTTGTTTTATGTTATAGTAGTTTAAATTATACTAATATTCTGAATGCAACGGATTGCTAACAAAGAAAAGGGTGATTAGATGGATTTCAGCTCAATGCAAAGACGAATCAACGTGGCTTCAGGAAAGGAACCAGCAGACTTAGTCGTTAAAGGCGGCAAGGTTCTGAATGTATTTACGGGTGAAATTACCCAAGGAGATGTCGCAGTTGTTGACGGGTATATAGCGGGTATTGGCCAATATGAAGGTAAGAGAGAAGTAAACGCTTTGGGGCGGTTTATTAGCCCAACATTCATTGATGGCCATGTTCATATTGAATCATCTATGGTCAGTCCAGTGGAATTTGCAAAGGTTCAGGTTAAGAATGGTGTGACTGCCGTGATTGCCGACCCTCACGAGATTGCCAATGTATGCGGAACTGAAGGGATTCAATACATGATTGAACATACGGAGGGGCTGCCTTTTGATGTTTATTTTATGCTTCCTTCCTGTGTTCCGGCGACACAATATGAGGAGGCTGGAGCGGTGTTAAGCAGCGAGGATTTATCCCCTTTTTATGAACAGCCGCGTGTGCTGGGGCTGGCTGAGGTCATGAATTATCAAGCGGTTTTTGAGAGTGAAACCTCTATGCTTGAGAAGCTGCTCGATGCGCAGCAAAAGAATAAATTGATTGATGGCCATGCAGCTGGCTTAAACGAAAAAGCCATTGATATGTATATGTCTGCGGGTATCCGCACCGACCATGAATGCACAACAATGGAGGAGGCAAAGGACCGGCTTGAGAAAGGTATGTATCTCATGATTCGGGAAGGAACGGTCGCCAAAGACTTAAGGCAAATTATCGGGGTCGTCAATGACCGGAATTCAAGAAGATGCCTCTTTGTGACGGATGATCGGCACCTGGATGATGTAATCCTTGAAGGAAGCATTAATAACAGTGTCCGATTAGCCATTGCAGAGGGTATTCCTGTTATGACAGCCTACCAGATGGCGACTTTGAATGCAGCGGAGTGCTTCCGACTCAAAGAACAAGGGGCGATTGCTCCTGGCTATAAGGCGGACTTTTTGCTGCTGGACATTCTTGAAGAAGTCTCCATTCATTCTGTTTATAAGAATGGAAACTGCATCATGAGCGAAGGCTCTGTTCAGGGATTTCCGGAAGAATACCCGTATGTTTTAGCGGAAAAGCTCACCAATACGGTCTCCTTAGGGACTATCACACCAGATGATTTGGAGATTAGAATAAAGGGTGAAAAGGCAAATATTATCGGCATCATCCCAAACAGCCTGCTAACGAAACGGCTTGTGGAAAAGACAAACCGGACGGAAGAGGGGGTCTTCATTCCGGATTCGAGCATGGATCATCTAAAGATTGCCCTTATTGAACGCCATAATGCGACAGGCAAGATAGGTCTTGGCATTGTGAAGGGGCTGGGGCTACAATCAGGGGCATTGGCTACGACTGTTGCGCATGATTCTCATAACCTGATTGTGGCTGGGACGAATGATGAGGACATTCTGATGGCCATCCAAGAGCTTGAGAAAAGCCAAGGGGGGCTCGTCATTGTCAGCGGGGGAGAAGTTCGGGCAAAGCTTGCTTTGCCGATAGCTGGATTGATGTCGGATGAAAGTGCGGATTTCGTCTATGAACAATTGCGCAAGATGAATCAAGTATTAGTTGATCTTGGTGTTTCCCAGGATTATAATCCATTCCTGACTCTTTCCTTCCTGGCTCTTCCGGTCATTCCGGCATTGAAGATCACCAACGAAGGGCTGTTTGATGTAACAGAATTCAAGCATATCTCGATTAGTGTATAGAATTAAGGCATTAACTGAAAAGTATAAATGACTTTTCAGTTAATGCCTTTTGATTTCCTGGCTCCATAATGGGAATCGCAAACGTACGATGATAGTCGGTCCTCTCTGAAACAGAGCGTGGAAGAGAAAAAAGAGCAGGTGGACTAGACTAGTTGTCTTGCCGCCTGCACACGTAAAGCCCCTTATTGTTTAATTACGTGATCCAATTCTTCCGTAAGACGCTGCAAGCCTTCAGGACTTAATATGATTTTGCCGTTGGCGAGGGTGATATTGTTATTGCTCACCTCTCCGGTAATGATGCAGGCTTTACCCGGCATGTATTTCTGGAGGATAATTTGGTTTTCGTCCGTGAAGATCTCAATTGAATCCTTTATGTTAATATCCAAGGTACGTCTTAATTCAATCGGAAGAACAATTCGGCCTAGTTCGTCGACTTTTCTGACTATACCAGTAGACTTCATGACTTATCACATTCTTTCCCTTTTTATAGAATAATAGTATTAAATTTACAGATAGTAAATAGAAATGCCTCTTATTAATAATACTGTAATATTTCGAAATCAAAATGTTTTGTTAATCGAATTTAAATGAATAATTTTCCCTTATGTAGAACATCCTAGCATTCGAGGAGGTGTAAGCAATGGCTAAAATAGGAGTTGAACAATCCTTATCAGATGTGCAACAAGCTCTTCGGGATATGGGGCATGAAGTAGTGGAGTTGAAACATGAGCATGACGCTGTGAATTGTGACTGTTGTGTTATCACGGGATTGGATAATAATGTGATGGGAATGCAGGATGTCGTGATGGAAGGTCCTGTCATTAATGCGAACGGTTTGACGGCAGAACAAGTGTGTTCAGAAGTGGATAGCAGACTTCAATAAGTACTTGCTTTAAATAGCGGCAATGAATGGAGAATTCTATTCATTGCCGCTATTTTTTGAAACTAAGACGGCCTTTATGGAATCTTCTTTTAAAGAGGGTTCTTTTTTGATGTATTTACGAACCATTATCCTGTTGACCTTTATATTGTTTTCTTCGACATTTGATTGACACATTTTCGCTTTAAAGTACAGATAGAAAGCTAGTTACATAACTGACAACAGTTAATAGGAGAGGATGGAGAAGGAAGATGAACTTTATCAAACGAGCATTCTTGAGCGTAAAAGCCAAGAAAGGCAAAAGCATTTTACAGTTATTTGTCTTTACGGTTATTTGCGTTTTGGTTTTGAGCGGATTATCCATTCAGAGTGCGGCTTCGACGTCAGCGGAGCTTGCGAAGCAGCAGCTTGGCGGGACCGTCACATTGAGCTTTGACCAAGAAAAAATGATGCAGGAGCAACGAGAGGCAAGAGAAAGTGCTGGGTCAGAGGAAGACCGGGAGCCATTTCGTTTTTCTCAAACACCTGTTGAGGTAGAGGATGCAGAAGAACTAACGACTTTATCTCAATTGAGCGGCTATAATTTCACTTCTAGCACACAGGCAGTGGCTAGCAATTTCGAGCCGATTGAATTGTCATCAAGTGACTCGTCAAATGATTCAAATCCAATGGGTGGAAGAGCGCCTGATAATGGAATGGCTGATGCAGATGTTAGACTTCAAGGGGTCGTTTTCACAGATGCAACCACTGATTTTATGGACGGAAATGCGGAAATGGTAGAGGGCACTCATATTTCTGATGAACATATTGGTGAAAATGTAGCCATGATTGAAGAAACACTGGCTGTTGAAAATGATTTATCTGTCGGTGACACGATTAAAGTAGCATCTACAAGTGATGAAGATACAACGGTAAATGCAGAGATTATTGGAATCTACAAAACGACTTCCGTATCGACTGATTCTATGGGTATGAGTTTTACTGCCATGAATCCGTATAATCAAATTTATGTTCCTTATACATTAGCCAATGAAATCAAAGGCGAGGATTACGAGGGCACCATCGATAGTGCAACTTATTATATGGTAGATCCAGCTGATACAGATGCATTCATTGAGGATGCAGAAGCAACAGGTGTCATTGACTTAGATACGTATAAATTGGACGCAAATGACGATCTTTATCAGCAAATGGTAGAGCCAATCAATAATGTCGCCTCATTCTCTAAGAATATTGTTTATTTAGTGACCATTGCAGGTGCGATTATTCTCGGATTAATTGTGATGCTTGGCATTCGTGAGCGAAAGTATGAAATGGGTGTTCTTCTTGCTATAGGTGAGAAAAAAGGGAAGTTGATTGGGCAATTTATTGCCGAAATTCTCATTATAGCCGTCTTTGCGATTGGAATCGCATCACTGACAGGTAATTTAGTGGCTGATAAGATTGGTGACCAGCTTCTCTCACAACAAGAAGAGTCTTCAGCAAGTTCACGTGCAGATGCAACAGAGTTTGGCGGAAGAGGTATGCAAATGGGCGGCGGAGGCATGGGCGCTCCAGGAGGATTCGGAGGTCCAGGCCAACAAAATAATACAGCTGACGCAGAGGCGACAACCATTGACCTTGATGTTCAAGTGATGGGAGCCGATCTTGGAAAACTTGCTGGAATTGGCTTATTGATTGCTGTCATCGCGACATTGATCCCTTCATTATCGGTACTTCGATTGCAGCCTAAAGCGATTCTTTCAAGACAGGACTAAGGAGGAGAAATGAATGACTAATTTACTGGAATTCAAGGATGTAAGTTATTGGTATAAGTTTGAGAATAAAAAGCAAGACATACTAAAGAACATTAATGTATCCTTTAATAAAGGACGTTTCTATACAATTGTCGGTCCTTCCGGGTCCGGGAAGACAACCTTCCTTGCGTTAGCAAGTGCGCTGGATATGCCTAAGGGCGGAGAAGTGCTGTATGAGGGAAAGGATATTAAGAAAATTGGCTACTCTAAATTCCGAAACAAGTATGTCTCAATTGTATTCCAGTCTTATAATCTTCTTCCTTATATGACGGCCTTGCAAAATATCACGACGGCTATGGAAATTACGGGGACGAAGGTGGATAATCGTAAAGCCTATGCGATGGAGATGCTGAATAAAGTCGGTATTAATGAAAAGCAGGCCCATCAGAAAGTTCTGACGTTGAGCGGCGGTCAACAGCAGCGTGTATCGATTGCGCGCGCCCTATGCTGCCAATCTGATCTGATTGTGGCCGATGAGCCGACAGGAAATTTAGATGAGGATACAGCGAAAGAGATTATTGACTTATTCCTTGACCTGGCCCATAAGGAAGGTAAATGCGTCATTGTTGTTACGCATGATAATAATTTGTCTAAGGTTTCAGATGTGAATATTCGCTTATCTAAAGGCGGAATTACCGTTTCAAATACAGAAAAACCAGTATTGGTGTAAGATAAGAGTAAACGAAAATCTCCGAAAAGCTTCGGGGATTTTTGTCCTATTTGTTTTATTAGGGAGTGCTGCAAAATGCATAAGATATTGATTGTTGAAGACGAAATAGCTATCAGCCAGGTGTTGAAGGCCTATTTGAAAAAGGCAGGCTATGAGACAAAACAAGTATATACAGGCGAAGAGGCAATCGATGCGTTCCATGAGTATAAGCCGGATTTGGTGCTGCTCGATGTGATGCTCCCTGGTAAAAGCGGATGGGACATCTTAAAGGGAATCCGTTCAGAAAGCACATGCCCGGTTATTATGCTGACTGCCCTTGGTGATGTGAACTACCGGCTCACTGGCTTGAATGATGGAGCGGATGATTATATCACGAAGCCATTTGTCGGTGATGAGGTAGTGGCAAGGGTACAGGCTGTCTTGAG
>CAJGCH010000136.1 GCA_904501845.1 uncultured Bacillaceae bacterium
GTTTTTTTATTTTTAATAGATTTGTTCAATTTGTATATCATTGTTAATAATCAGTGGAATTTCGTTGCGGCTACTCGACTCCTGCGGATCATCAAGGAAAGGCTGAGACCCCGCAGGCGTAGCCGAGGAGGCTCTGCTTCCTCCCCGCGGAAAGCGAGTGGCTGCAGCGAAATGGAACGAACTTGTTCTTCCAGCGAAACTCAATGAGTAAGGAACAAAGTCTAGTAAGATTTATTTAGATATCGTTCGTCTTTCAGGATCGTTTATACGTTATGTTCCAGCCTCTTTTTATTTTTGTTTAATTATAAAAGAATATTTGGATAATTCGAAATTTTGGTGTATAATATTGGAAAAAGATGGGGTAAAAGTCCCATCTTTAATGGAAGGGGGATTGATTAATAGGAGGGATGAGTCAGATACGTGTTACACTTCATTGATTTACTGAAATGCCCACTTATTTGGGTGATAATTATTTCGGAGTAGGTGGATATGATGGATACCTTTATAAATAATTACATAGGAGCTGGAACACAGGCTTTATACCCGGTATTTGAGAATGGATATCCGTTAACAAAGATCTATACAGTGAGCGGCGAATCGATTATACAGATGCCTACGATTCAAATCATTAAGCAAAGCATCATTCGGTATGGCTCCAACTATGAGGGAGCGGTAAAGAGCGCAAGGTATCATTTGGGCGGAAGCTATGTGCTGCCATTGCAAATCAGCGGTCAATATAAGATATATATGTTTCCGACTAAAGCGTGCTTACATGCTGAATGTGTATGGATAGCGCTTGACCACTATAAAGGATGCGAGAGGGTGGATGCACAGCGCACACGCGTTTATTTATCCCATGATAGGTCCATTATTGTTGACTGCAAAACCACACTCCTGATGAATCGCTACAATAAGGCATTAACCTTAAAAAACAAGATTGATAACTTCCTTGTAAGCATGCAACCGTAAGTAAGACAGCCCGTCAAAGGATTTTGACGGGTTTTTCTTTTTATCATGGCAAAGTGTGTTATTATATAATTATTCAGAATTTTCCATATAAAATAGTCCCATAATAAATTTGTCGGAAAATAAGTAAAAGGTCACTGTTTTTTGAAAACTCAATTGATTCCTAATACTAAATGTGATAAATTTATGTATAAAGTTATAATTTACACTTTTTCTAATATTATTTTATGGATAAATAGGAATATCATCTTATTAAAATACCGGTCATTAGGAGGAGAAAGAAAATGGAGAATGGGCAACTCAATAAAGATTTACTCGCAAACATGGCTAATATTGGAGATTTAGTGCAATTTAAGCGGAGGGATTTGCAGATTATCGGCAAGGTCTCAATCGTGAAAGAATTATCCTGTATCGTCGATATTGACACAGATGTGGCGACCTATTTTGACTATGAGACTCCTAAGACGGTTGTTCGTCACGGTAATTACAAAATTATCTCAAACCCAGACAGTATCTATGAGAGTAACCTAAGTCAAGCAAAGTTTTAATACATAATGGAGATAGGCTAGATGTCATACATATCTGTTAGGAATAATGAATCAATCTCAGGCAGCAGCTATATTATGCCCAAAAGAATGATTTTGGGCTGGCTGCGCATGCTATGATTAGGTAAGTTAAACCCCTATTTTTTGGCACCCGGTGAATACTGGGTGTTTTTTTATTAAGCACAAATATATGGTAGGAATTTGAAGCCGGTATATAGAAATAAACATAAAAGCGGCTGAATGAAGATGTACTATTTTGTAAGCGCTTTCCTTCGGCCTGTGATTTTATAAAGAAGCTATTGAGAGGAGGGGGCACCACTCGTAAGATAGATATTTATAAAGGAAAGGGAGAGATAAAATGAGATTGTCATGTTTGCTGGATCAAAATATTCAGGAGTTTGGCGAGTATCCCTTTTTGTATGATGGTGATATGGAAATCACAAATGTTGCTATAAGAGATTCTGCTAGTCTGCTAGCGGAAAAATTACGGCAATCAGGAATTGGGGAAGGGGATCGAGTGGTAGTCATGATGCCGAATAGTCCCGGGGTACTGGTCGCATACCAAGCAATAACAAGGGCTAATGCTATCATCGTTCCAGTCCTCTTTACCCTGCATCCTAAGGAAATCGCCTATATTGCAAAGGATTGCAAGGCGGCGATGATGATTACGTCATCTTCCGTGCAGTTTCAGGTGAATCAAATCCTTAAGGAAATGGATGAAGATATGCCTGTCCTCATGATGGATAAGAACGATCTGGCCTCCAGGGAGACTATTCAGGCAGATAGAGGCCAAAGCGAGGGAAATGATGAAGAGGTGGCTGTCATTCTTTATACGTCTGGAACAACGGGGCAGCCAAAGGGCGTGATGCTCACCCATAAGAATCTGACCAGGAATGCCGTCAATTCCTCGAAACATGCAAATGTGGAACGAAGTACAACCATAGGGGTTCTGCCATTAGCCCATGTTTTTGGTCTGACCATTTCACACACATGTTATGTGACTGGAAGCTCGATAGCCATCTTCCCGCGTTTCATCCCTGGTGAAATATTTGCGGCCATTGAGAAATATAAGGTAAGGTCCTTCTCAGTTGTTCCTGCGATGATTTTTGCGATGATGGCTTCAGAGGACGCCGAACGGTATGATCTAACGAGCCTGGAATCGGTCAGTTCAGGGTCAGCTCCACTGCCTGTTTCTCTGCTGCATGCATTTGAGTTAAGATTTGGGGCTTGTGTATATGAGGGGTATGGGTTGTCTGAGGCAAGTCCAATCGTCACCGCTCATAAGAAGGGAATAACAATTAAGCCTGGCTCTGTCGGTATACCGATTCCTGGGGTAGAGCTGAAAATCGTCGATGATTCAGGACAAGAGGTTCCTAAAGGAGTCATTGGCGAAATTATTTTAAGAGGGGACCATATTACGCCTGGATATTTTCAGAACGAGCGTGAATCACGGAAGGCGATTGTTGGCGGCTGGCTGCATACAGGGGATGTGGCCCAGATGGATGAAGAGGGATATATCTACATTGTTGATCGAAAGAAAGATTTAATCATAAAAAATGGCTTTAATATCTATCCGCGTGATATCGAAGAGGTTCTATCAAAACACGAAGGTGTAATTGAGGCGGCTGTCATTGGAATCCCGGATGAACGGGCAGGAGAGGAAGTTCTGGCATGTGTCGTGAAACGTCCAGATGATGGAATAACAAAAAAAGAGCTATTGGACTTTTGTTCACGGCAAATTGCAAAGAATAAACTGCCAAAGGATATTGTGTTTCTTCCTGAGCTTCCTCGCAATGGCGTAGGAAAGATATTGAAAACGACGTTACGGAAATCCGTACTTCAGGAAAAGAACTGGTGATTTTGATCAACCAAGCTAGGAGTGATTTTGATGAGAAAGACGATTACGGCAACGCCAAGAGGGCTGATGGTGGATTCTTTTCCTTACCGGCTGTATCAAAAGGCCAAAAGAGTCGGTACATGGAATCCAGCTGATATTGATTTCACACAGGATGCGAAAGATTGGCAGATGACGGGCGTTAGTCAACGACAGAGTATATTACGCCTTCTCTCTCAGTTTCAGGCTGGCGAGGAGGCCGTTACGCTAGATTTGCTTCCCTTGATGATGGCTATCGCGAAGGAAGGACGAATTGAAGAGGAAATGTTCCTGACAACCTTCCTGTTCGAAGAAGCTAAACATACTGAATTCTTTCGGACTGTTCTGGATGCCATTGGAGAAAAAGGGGAGTTGAATCTGCTCTTGAGTGATTCCTATAAGCAAGTTTTTCATGTCATTCTGCCAGAAACAATGGAGCGCTTGATCACAGACCAATCACCGGAAGCCATTGCAGATGCCGCCACTGTTTACAATATGTTTGTGGAAGGTGTACTGGCTGAGACGGGCTATTTCTCCTTCTATAAATCGTTAGAGGAATTAGGAATCATGCCTGGATTGCTCACGGGCATCGGTCATTTAAAGAGAGATGAGTCCAGACATATCGGATATGGCAACTTCCTGTTGCAAAGATTGATTTGCGAACATCCGCATCTTCTCGATGACATCATATTAAAGAGAATGGCTGAACTGACACCATTAGCCCTTCAAATCGTGGAAGAAGGTTATGTCGACCGTGATACGGAAGCTTTTGGAGCCGCGCCGGAAGAAGTGATGAATTTTGCGATGAAACAGCTGCAGGTTAGAATGGATGTGCTGAATCGGGCGAAGGGCAAGAAGCTTGAGGAAATCTACTCAGCGAGCAATCATGATTTAACTCTTATATGAAAAGGGGGTCAGCGGATAGCTGATCTCTCTTGATATTTAGCTATTTAAGCAGGGAAATTCGCGAAAAGGGAGGAGAATGGAATCTTTTTGACGAAATAGTAAGCGATTACATTTTTGGGATGGAGGCAGAATTTCATGAGTGAACGTTTCAATGGCAGGGTGGCGATTATCACAGGGGGAAGCAGGGGAATTGGCAAGGCCATAGCAGAAGAGCTTGCATCCGAGAAAGCGGCGGTAGCCATATTGGATGTTAATGAGGAAGCTTTGGCAGCCTGTGAAGAGGATTTTCAATCAAAGGGGTATGAAATCTTCGCAAGAAAAGCGGATGTCACTTCATCAAGCGATGTAAATGAAGCGGTTGAAGAAGTGATTGCACGGTTTGGCCATGTAGATATCCTTGTCAATAATGCGGGTGTCATTCGTGATAATCTGATCTTTAAAATGGAGGATGCTGACTGGGAGATGGTCATGGATGTTCATTTAAAGGGTTCCTTTTATATGACAAGAGCGGTTCAAGCTCATATGGTTAAGCAGAAGTATGGAAGAATCATCAATATTTCATCTACCTCTGCTCTAGGCAACCGGGGACAGGTCAATTACTCAGCGGCGAAAGCGGGATTGCAAGGCTTCACGAAAACATTGGCGATTGAATTGGGCAGGTATGGGATAACGGCCAATGCTGTGGCGCCTGGCTTTATTGAAACAGATATGACGAAAACGACTGCGGAGCGAATCGGCATCACCTTTGAACAATTGGTCGAAGCAAGCGTCTCGGGCATTCCTGCAGGCAGAAGCGGGAAACCGGAAGATATCGCGAATGCAGTGGCGTTCTTTGCGGATGAAAAATCATCGTTTGTCAGTGGCCAAGTGCTTTATGTAGCTGGAGGGCCAAAAAATTAAGGAGGGCTGCCCATGTTTGATGCGGCAATTGGAAAGAAATCAGAGCGGGTTAGAAATTTAGTCGATCGAAATAAGGTAAAGCAGTTTGCTCGTGCCATCGGGGATGAACATCCGATTTATCTAGATGAAGCAACTGGGTCTGCATCTAGATACGGGAGCAATATTGCACCGCCTACATATCCAAGAGTATTTGATTATGGAAAAATAGAGGGATTAACGCTTCCGCCGAAAGGATTGATTCACGGGGAACAGATCTACCATTATGAACGTCCAATCCGTGTAGGTGAAGAAGTATATTGCTATGCAAGAGTGGCTGACTACAAGGAGAGAGAGGGGAAAAATGGCAGGATGGGCATCATGCGTATTGAAAACAATGGGGAAGACAGCGCTGGGAACCTGATATTTTCTTCGACCGTGGTCATTATTATTAATGAGGCTGCTATAAAGGGGATGAACGGATGAATACAATGGAACAGCTAAGGGCTGGTGAAGGAATTAATTCTATCGAATTGCCTCCAGTTACCCCAGAGGCTTTGGTCCTGTATGCAGAAGCATCTGGAGATCATAACCCGATTCATCTTGACGAGGATGAAGCAAAGAGGCTGGGACTGCCGGGAATCATAGCGCATGGCATGTGGACGATGGGGAATTTGGCGAAGCTATTCACTCCATATCATGAAGAGGGTTTCTTGCAAGACTATCAAATTCGTTTCACGGGTATGGTCTTTTTAGGAGATATCATCACCTTGCAGGCTAAATTGGCATCTAAAAAAGATCGATTATTAACCTTCCAGGTGACAGCATCCAATCAGAATGGCATTGACGTGCTAAAGGGCAATGCGATTTTCAAACTGGTCGATTAATGAAAAATAGGAAGCGCTAAAAAGCGCTTCCTATTAAACAGTCTACCGATAGAATAAGCCTAAGGAAATATCCAGAAGTCGCTGTTTCTCATCCTCGCTTAAAGTTCGACCATATAGAATAATATCATTATCGTGAAATAGCTGATGTAAGTCATAAGTCCCTTTTGGATGCGCCTGTTCAGCTGACTCTCGCAAATCAGAATTTCCTAGCAGATAATCCACGGAAACCTCAAAATAGTGAGCTAATTGCAGTATACCTTCGATACTTGGTTCACGTGTTTCTCTTTCGTAAGAGCCCAAGGTTGATTGGGCAACCCCAATAATTGATCCCAGCTCTTCTTGTGATAACCGTTTCTCTTTACGTAATTCTTTTAATCTGTATCCAAATGAAGATGTCATGTTAGCTCCCCACCTTTTTACGTAACGTATTGTATACTTTTATTATAGGACAATAGAGCTAATTGAGCGAGTGAAAGGTGTAAAATTAGTCGAATAATTACAAAAATAAATTAAAATGAGTTTTTTATAATAATAAAATTCTTATTCTGTTGGAGCGGAGTGCTCGCATATCAGGCTAAGAGCATTATAACCCTTCTGTATCATAAACAGATTGAGCGTTCAGATTTACTCCATACCAGCCCCAAGTGGCAGTGTGCTGGGATTCTCCATCATCAACAATCTCATAAACATGAATACAGATGTCGCTGCTCCCTGGAACATTGCCCTCAATATCAAAGTGGACATTGGGTTCATTAGCATAGCTTACATGCTCTTTAACGAGTTTAATGGCTTCTGTGGCTTCTGATGAAGTGACCTCGTTTGATTGAGTGTCAGGATCTTGTTCTGCGGTCTGCTCGCTTTCTGTTTCTCCGGCAGAATCAACTTTGTCAGGTGAAGCTTCGGCTGATGTATTTTCGTCTTTTGTCTCATTCTCATTTTTGTCAGCCGTTACTTTCGATTCCTCATTCTTGCTTGGCTCGGCGTTGACTGCCTGTTCTTCTAGGTCAGTGATGGTTTCCATCGCTTCCAGTATGTCCGCCTGTAAATCCTCATTTTCTTTCTTTTGTTCAGCAATGGATTGCTGTAAGCTCTCAATTTCTTTTGTCTTCTGATCTAACTCATTCGTATAACGTGAATGTGTGACTAGATAGCCTGCCAATGTCCCGATTAATAAAATGACGATACCGGCCGAGATAAGGATAATAGTTCTTTTTTTCTGTCTGTTCACATGAATCCTCCCTAAAATATGTATAGCTCTATTATAACTAAAAAAATTTTTCTGATATAGCGAAAATACAAAAATATAATTGATACTTTTAGTAGAGAATCCTTTGAGATAAGAGATGATTTATAGAACTTTTGATGGCGATTTCCATGAATTCTCTTTTCTAAAATATCGTTATGATTGATTAGTATGCTACATAAAAGGAGGATTGGTTTATAGGCAGGATATGAAAGCAGCCGCTAATTTGTTCTGAGAGACTGATTATAAAGAGGGAGGGGATACTTACTTTTGTATGAGTGGCAGGTTTTCAGTACGGAGTGCGGCATAAAGCTAAAGCTCTGTGGTCAGCATGAATAGACAGGCCCATGTGATGATGAGCCTGTCATACAATGAGGGGAATTTACTTTTCGGCTACAGCGATTGGAACCGCTTTCATAAATAAGCCAGATATTAGAAGCAGGAGGCTTCCGGCCATGATTGTTGTATGGAAAACAAGGACGCTGGATGAAGCGGCTTCACCGGCCATGGAATAGGCAACTTGGAAAATCACGCGGTAAAAGAACAACATAAACA
>CAJGCH010000137.1 GCA_904501845.1 uncultured Bacillaceae bacterium
CTTGAACGCAAGTATGCATCAATGAACATGTCGAGATCTCCGTCCATGACTGCGCCGATATTTCCTGTTTCAGCGCTTGTGCGATGGTCTTTAACCATAGAGTATGGGTGGAAGACGTAGGAGCGGATTTGGCTGCCCCAGCCGATTTCTTTTTGTTCACCGCGGATTTCAGCGAGTTCAGCTTCCTGTTGCTCGATTTCACGTTGGTAGAGCTTGGATTTCAGCATTTTCATCGCTGCTTCACGGTTCTTGATTTGGGAGCGCTCGGATTGGCATGTAACGACAACATTCGTCGGGATATGCGTAATCCGGACGGCAGAGTCAGTCGTATTGATATGCTGACCGCCGGCGCCGCTTGCCCGGTATGTGTCAATCTTCAAATCTTCCGTGCGGATTTCAATATTAATCTCATCATTGAATTCAGGCATAACTTCACACGATACGAAGGAGGTGTGACGACGGCCTGATGAATCAAATGGAGAAATACGGACTAAACGGTGTACACCCTTCTCTGCCTTCAGGTAGCCATAGGCATTATGGCCGCGAATACCGAGTGTTACACTCTTCACGCCTGCCTCATCACCAGGGAGGTAATCAAGTGTTTCTACCTTGAAGCCTTTTTTCTCTGCCCATCTTGTGTACATACGAAGGAGCATGGACGCCCAGTCTTGAGACTCGGTTCCACCTGCACCTGGATGCAATTCAAGGATGGCGTTATTTTTATCATATTCTTCACTGAGCAGCAATTGCAGTTCGAAGGCATTGACACGCTCAGATAGCTCGATTAATTCAGTTTCAAGGTCAGCCTGGAGTTCGTCATCCGGCTCTTCCTTTATCAACTCGAAGGTTAGTTCGAGATTTTCGTAGGATTCATTCAAGGAGTTGAATTCGCCAACCTGCTCTTTTAAGGCATTGGCTTCGTTGATGATGGTTTGAGCTTTTTGCTGGTCATTCCAGAACTCTGGCTCAGACATGATCTCATCCAGCTCCATGATGCGCGCTTCTTTCTCTTCTAAGTCAAAGAGACCCCCTAAAGTCCGCCAAGCGCTTGGCTGTTTTCTCTAACTCATTGCGAATTTCTGCGATTTCCATTCACATTCACCTCTATTATTATTTCACGCTAATCAGGAAAAAGAGAGCCGGCCATAAGCAGTATGCCGTCCCTCATTTTACACATAGGTACCCCCTATTATACGCTTTAAAGCTCTTGAAAGATACCTGTATGCTTGATTTATTTGGTTAGTAAACTTCTCAACTTTTGGTCATCATACGGCGAGTTTTTGGCCGATGCCCTTAAATCATAATAACCATTTGAAAAATAAGCACCCATGCTCTAAACATGGGTGCCTATAGAACGGATTAAGCTCTTCCGTGACAATTCTTATACTTCTTGCCGGAGCCGCATGGGCATGGGGCATTACGGCCAACCGCTTTCTCTTCATTGCGTTTCGGCTGCCTTTTTACTGCGCCCTCTTCCGCCTTCGGATTGACGGCCTGTCCTTTGACAACTTCCTCACGCTCGAGGTTATGGCGAATTTCAGCTTTCATGATGTATTTAGCTACATCATCCTCAATGGCTGTAATCATATCCTCAAACATTCTGAAGCCTTCCTGCTGGTATTCATTCAGCGGGTTAATTTGAGCGTAGGCACGCAGATGAATGCCTTGGCGCAATTGCTCCATTGAATCGATATGGTCCATCCATTTGCTGTCAACCGCACGAAGAACGATTACTTTCTCGAATTCACGCATTTGCTCTGCTGAAAGCTGAGCTTCTTTCTGATTGTATTGTTCGATGATCTTATCGAAGAGAAGGTTAATGATTTCTTCTCCATCAAGCTCCTTCATCGCTGCCTCATCTAGCGAATTCTCAGGGAGAAGATTCGCATATACATAATCAAGCAGACCGTGGATGTTCCACTCCTCGCTCTCTCCATCAGGACCGAATGCATACACATTGCGCTCTAAGGAGGAACGAATCATGGATTCGACGATGCCGCGCAAATTTTCACTGTCAAGGACATCGAAGCGTTGTTTATAGATGATTTCACGCTGTTGACGAAGAACATCATCATATTCAAGCAATTGTTTACGGGCATCATAGTTATTGCCCTCAACGCGTTTTTGGGCAGATTCAACGGCTTTTGATACCATCTTGCTCTGGATTGGCTCGTTATCACCCATACCAAGACGGGACATCATGCTCTTAATATTTTCAGAACCGAAGCGGCGCATCAATTCATCCTCTAAAGAGAGATAGAACTGAGTGACACCAGGGTCCCCTTGACGCCCAGAACGACCGCGGAGCTGGTTATCAATCCGGCGCGATTCATGGCGCTCCGTACCGATGACGGCTAAACCGCCAAGCTCAGCCACTCCTTCGCCAAGTTTGATATCTGTACCACGGCCGGCCATATTAGTTGCGATGGTAACCGCACCAGGCTGTCCGGCATCAAGGATAATATTCCCTTCACGTTCATGCTGCTTCGCATTCAAAACACTATGCGGCACGCCCTTTTTCTTCAAGAGCTGGGACACATATTCACTCGTCTCGATTGCTACCGTACCAACAAGTACTGGCTGCCCTTTTGCATGGCGTTCAGCGATATCCTCAACAACCGCATTGAACTTACCTTCCATAGTTGCAAAGATCAAATCAGCACGGTCATCACGAATAATATCCTGATTCGTTGGAATCGCGATAACGTTCATATTGTAAATATTACGGAACTCCTCTTCTTCCGTTTTCGCTGTACCTGTCATACCGGCAAGCTTTTGATACATACGGAAGTAGTTCTGGAAGGTGATGGTCGCAAGCGTCATACTCTCGTTTTGAATCTCAAGCCCTTCCTTTGCCTCAATCGCTTGATGAAGCCCATCGCTGTAGCGCCGGCCTTTCATGAGACGGCCCGTGAATTGGTCAACGATGACAATCTCGCCATCTTGCACGACATAATCCACATCAAGATGCATGGATACATGCGCCTTTAAGGCCTGTCCGATATGGTGATTCAACGCGACATGGCTGATATCAAACAGATTATCAATGCCGAAGGCGCGCTCCGCCTTGCTCATCCCATCTTCTGTTAATTGAACGCTTTTCGTTTTCTCATCGTACGTATAATCCTGTTCTTTTGACAAGGTGCGCACGAAGGCATTTGCTTGCATATATAATTGCGTCGATTTCTTGGCTGAACCAGAAATGATGAGCGGTGTCCGCGCTTCATCGATTAAGATGGAGTCAACCTCATCAATGACGGCGAAATGAAGCGGGCGCTGCACCATTTGTTCTTTGTAAAGCACCATATTGTCGCGCAAGTAATCAAATCCGAATTCATTATTCGTTCCATAGGTGATGTCCGCATTATAGGCTTCTTGCTTCTCCTCACGGGACATTCCGGCTAGATTTAAGCCGACAGAAAGTCCGAGAAAGTTAAAGAGCTGCCCCATTTCATTGGCATCACGGCTGGCAAGGTATTCGTTGACCGTGATAACATGGACACCTTTACCTGTGATAGCATTCAAATAAACCGGCATGGTGGACGTCAATGTTTTACCTTCACCGGTTTTCATCTCGGAAATATTTCCTTCATGCAAGGCGATACCACCCATTAGCTGCACATTGAAGGGATACATGCCAAGCACACGGCGAGAAGCTTCACGAACCACCGCAAAGGCTTCCGGCAGCATGTCGTCAAGCGACTCTCCATTCGCATAGCGTTCACGGAATTCATCCGTTTTCGCTGTCAGTTGTTCATCTGAAAGGCCTTCTGCCATGGATGCCATAGCCTCCACTTTTGCGGCCGTTTTCGTCAGCCTTTTCAGTTCAGATTTATTAGGGTCAAACAATTTATTCAGGATCCCCATTAAGCAGTCTCTCCTCTTATTTAGAAGGGTTTCAATGCCCTAGATTGTTAGTCAATGATGAATCATAGTTTTTTTAAATTTCTTATTAATAGTAACACTTACGACTGGACAAAACAACAGATGCAAAGGTTTCACAATGTATAATTCTGGGTATGCCGTATCCTTTATATACGAATTAATTGAGGTAAAAGTTTCACCCAGCATGCAGAAGCAGTTTTGCCAGGACGGGGATTGTTTAATCAAGTGCTAGGATGTGATATCAGCCGTTCTGCTTTTAGGCTGTTTTCTAGAACGCTCCTGATCAGGGGGTATCTATTCGCGAAGGTTTGCCCTAAGTTCGTGCGCCTCTCTAGCAATCGATTGGTAAGCCCAGGTCACTCTAAACAAAATAAAGCAGCGGGAGACCCAAGGGGTTTCCCGCCGCTTTATTTGGTTTAACCTTAATTCATGGCTTCAATCAAGCCGTATTTACCGTCTTTACGTTTGTAAACGATGTGTGTTCCGTCTGTTTCTGCATCTGTGTAGATGAAGAAGTTGTGGCCAAGCATATCCATTTGGAGGATTGCTTCTTCACTGTCCATTGGTTTAAGGTCGAAGCGTTTGACACGAACCACTTCTAGTTTATCTTCTTCCTGTACCTCTGGTTCAAGATCGCCTTCAGGAGTAATGAATACATCTTTCCCTGTTTCACGAGAACGGCGATTGATTTTTGTTTTGTACTTACGGATTTGTCTTTCTAATTTATCGTTAATGATGTCGATGCATGCATACATATCTGTGTTGGTTTCTTCTGCTCGCAATACTAGGTTTGGAAGCGGAATAGTAATCTCTACTTTAGCGTTTTTATCAGTGTAGACTTTCAAGTTAACATGTACATTGGCATCTGGAGTATCAGAGAAGAATCGTTCCAATTTTCCAACTTTTTTCTCTACGTATTCTCTGATTGCTGGAGTTACCTCAATGTTTTCACCACGAATGTTGTAATTCATAAGTGAGTCCTCCTTTTCTACTTCTATATCACTATTATAATCTATTAATCTCAAAGAACAGCCTGTTAATATCGACAAATTTCTGTCTTTTGTATAATATTCAGGCTTTTGAGATTATATTAATAGTATACCCTATATAGGACAGAAAAAGCACTAGCTCTCTTTATATTTCATAGTTGTAATCATTTCCTTTTATCATAATAAAAACCATCCATCATGACGGATTATAGGGCTCGCATATTTTGGGCTTTTCCGCTTGATGCACACAGTCACCTCATGCTTGTCCATCCTTAAGGATAGCTTGGCTTTGCCCCTAATTTCATCGATTGACCTGTATCTATATTTCACACCCCAATTGCGTCCATTACTTACTTTATCGGTCAATTTAGGCTAAAAAGTAAGATTAGATAAACCCTTTTGATGATAAACGAAATTTTCCTTCCCTATTAACTTCAGTAAAAAGCAGCCTAATTATGGTAAATAATAGTTGATTACAATCTCTCAAATAAGCATACTAGGAATATGCTGGATTTTTTACTCATCCAGCAAAAGGAGATATCCAGCGTGATTTTACTTAAAAATATCAAACTATTTAACAGCCTGCTCACAATATGTATAATCATTAATATCTTTTCTTATGCAATTGGGCGCCTGCAGCTCATCCCAATATTAGTCATTGGCTCGATTCAGATTATACTGGGTGCTTTTTTCAATATCATAGGAGACAAGATGAAGGATTTCGATGAATAAAAAATACAAAAGAACTGGCAGACGATAATCGCAGCCAGTTCTTTTTTTTGCCTACGCCCTATCCCCTCGGCCAAATGGCTTCTGGCGCTTCAACTGGATCGCCTGCTTCCATGTATCTCTAAAGCCGGTTACCAGCTTCTCCGCCCATCAAGGAAGGCCGGCTCATTCTTCTTCTCTTTCGCTCTTTTTGCTGTATTTATGAACTTGAGACAGCCATTGTAAAGTATGAGTATCAATGGCCCGCCCGTCCATGAGCAAGAATTTATTTTGACGCTTGGTTTGCTTCAAATAACTCCCCGCGCGTGATTTTGATATGCCTCGGGGCATCGATTGCTAAACGAAGGTGTCCATCTTCACTTTTAACAACTTTAACGGTGATATCATCACCAATTTTGACATATTCACCTGGTCTGCGGCCAAGTACTAGCATATTGTGTGGTCCCTCCTCCTTGAGAAAAAGTGGTCAATTTGTAAGAACCCCCTAGAGAACATTACCCGCTCTGCTTGGCTTCACACATAAAAAAAGAGCAAATAATGTTATCTGCCCGCTTCCTGCGGCATTTTAATAAGCATTATTCACTCGTCCTGAGTAGACATTATAAGGTTTTCTGTCTTACATAGATATTATCGGGTCACGCTCATATATCTTAATACCCACTTTTACATTTTTTACAAATTTCATTGTATAGCATTTAGTTAATAATGGCTACTAAACTCTTATATTCATCTCAGGTGAAGGCAAATACAATTCAGTCCTAGCACTTTCCTGAGATTGCTTTGTACTATCTGCAGGGACTTACTCTAGTATTGGAAGGTTCCCCAAAGAGAAAAGCCAGTATCAGGCTGATACTGGCTTTTCTCTTATTGTTTTTTCGAATAAACATTCAGCAGGCTTTCTGCTGTCGCTTGTATGTTGACTTGGTATGTGCCATTTTCAATTTGAGTCTTGATTTCATCTATTTTCGCTTGGCGCTCCGCCTGGGCAGCCGGGCTGCTTTGAAGGTCGGGCGCGATCTCTGCCTTTTCGGTTTGTGCCGCTTTCATACCTGCTTCGTCTTTGTTTATACTCTTTTGGCATTGCTGGGTTCCGTATTGGCTAACTGGATTAATCTTCATCATTGATTCCCTCACTTCCCTATCCATTTTTGGGCTCTAATGATAGATTCGCTTGCCAACTCCTGTTTATTATCGGCTGGGTAAAACTTTTCCTTTTATAAATTATTGCATATCTCCTCATACGCTCCAAACAAACTGGACATTCACCTTTTTCCAGCTTCTTTATAGCTGGCATTGCTCCCTTTGCCAAATAAACATTTTGCCCATTTTTCCTTGTCCATCTCTTCCACTTTTATCGGTATCTTCTCGAATATATGCAGCTAGCGCGCAATCGTCATGGACAGCACCCGCGCAGCACCTGCCTCTTTTAATAACAGCGCTGCCTGACGCAGTGTCGTTCCCGTCGTGTAAATATCATCAATCAGCAAAATGGTCTTTCCTGTGAAGATGGGTGCTTCCGGATGAAGCTTAAATACCTGATGCCTCGCTATCCGCTCGCGCCGGCTCATCTTCGCCTGCTTTTCGCTATGCATCCGCATGAGCCCCTCATGCATCTGCAAGCCCGCCATCTTCCCAATGGCCCATGCCTGATTAAAGCCGCGCTCAGTCAGCCGCTCCTCGCTTAGCGGCACTGGTATGATGATATCTGCCTTAGGCGCAGCTCTTCTCACCTCCTGTGCAAACAGACGGCCCAGTTCATAATCTCCCCGATATTTGAACCGGGCGATGTATTCCTTCATGAACGGATTATATTTATAAAGAGAAACATTTGAATCGAGCGCACTGCCAATCGGCGCCTTAGTCAGCCAACTTATGCAATCCTTGCATCTCCCCTTTTCGCCAAGAGGCCGGCTGCATAAATCGCAGCGAGGTCCGCAGATTAACTCCAACTGACTCCGGCATTCTCCACAAAGCAAATCCAATTCCGTCAGAAAAAGAAGCCCAGCCCACCCGGTCTGTTCCTCAAATGGCCTATGGCAATATAAACAAAGCTCTTTTTTGAGAAACATCAATCAAGCAGCCCCCTCTGCCTTGCTTCCTCATTTATTCGCATGATTTGCTTGACCGCAGCTGTCATCTCCTC
>CAJGCH010000138.1 GCA_904501845.1 uncultured Bacillaceae bacterium
GAGGGAATCACGGCCTATTATGACCTGGAGGAAGCATTGGAGGGAGTGGAGACGGTCGTCTTCGCTGTTCCGACGAAAGCATTCCGTGAGGTTTCTCGCAGAATTAAGCCAATCGTAAAAGATAAGATTACGATTGTACATGTCAGCAAAGGGATTGAGCCTGACAGCCTATTGAGGATTTCCGAAATGCTTGAAGAAGAAATCGCTGATATTACAACTGATATTATCGTTCTATCCGGACCAAGTCATGCAGAAGAAGTGAGCAGAAGAATTCCTACGACCGTTACGGTTGCCTCAAAGAACATGGAGGCGGCCCAAAAAATCCAGGATCTGTTCATGAATCAGAATTTCCGTGTTTACACGAATCAGGATCTTGTCGGCGTTGAGATCGGCGGAGCTCTGAAGAATATCATCGCGCTTGCTGCGGGTATCACGGATGGGCTTGGTTATGGGGATAATTCGAAAGCGGCCCTTATGACAAGGGGATTAGCTGAAATCACGCGCCTTGGTGTCAAGATGGGCGCAGACCCGCTGACATTCCTTGGCTTAACGGGTATTGGCGATTTGATTGTGACATGTACAAGCGTCCACTCACGTAACTGGCGTGCCGGAAATCTTCTCGGTAAGGGCAAGAACCTTGAGGAAGTGCTTGATAGCATGGGAATGGTCGTAGAAGGCGTACGCACAACGAAAGCGGCCCACCAATTATCTGAAAAGTACCATGTGAAGATGCCAATCACGAATGCTCTTTATGATGTCCTGTTCAATGGCAAGGATATTAAACAAGAAGTAGAAGATTTAATGGGACGAAGCAAAAAGCATGAAATGGAAGAATTGATTGATCTCGTAAAGGAAGAGAGATAATCAAATTTTTTCATGCTGTATAGGCATTTGCTTGATGCTTGAAATACCATGTTGTCATAGTATGGAGCGAAGACTAACCAAGGCGCATAGCCGATTGAAGTCTATATATTTAGTCCAAGACGGAAGAGAGATGGCCAACCATTTCCCTTCCGTTTTTGTGTTTGCATTTAATCAGGCGGCCAATAAGATATTTGTGGAAAAATAGTAAATAATATTTGTGATTGAAAAATTATGGTATAATACTCTCGGAAAAGGGGGTATGAAATTTTGAGTGTATCGATGCAAATGATGTGGTTTTCCATCTCAGGGATGGTACTTATGGCAATTGCAGCCTTAGCCATATATGTCAGTCGGTATAAACTGAAGGGGTTTTTTAAGTATGCGGTCGGAGCTATTGCTTATTTTTGTTTATTCCTTGCAGGAATCATTATGTTCATCACCATCATAAGCGGGCCGACTAGCGGATGATGAAGAATATGATTAAAAAGCGTATAAGTATCTTGTTGGCCGGCTGTATGGCTTTGCTTTTGGGCGGATGCATGTACCCGGGAGAACAACTGCAGCAGAGCCAGATTCCTTATGAGGATAATGTCAAGGATGTGGAAGAAGCAGTAGATGCATTCAGGCAAGATAACGGAAATTTGCTGCCCATTGTGACGAAGGAAGAGGATACGGATTATTACATAAAATATATTATAGATTTCAAAAAAATCGTCCCGAGGTACTTAGCAGAGATACCAGGCAATGCTTATGAAGAGGGCGGTGTATATCAATATACCATCGTTAATGAGGAAGATGATCCGACCGTCAAACTCATTGATTTACGAATGGCTGAAACAATCCGGTCTGTCAAACTGCAAATTGATGCGCAGGGATACCCAGCCTTAGCTGAGGAGATAGGTCCCGGTGTCTATAAGCTTGATTATAAGAAGATGGGCTTTGATGAGGAGCCTGTTGTCAGAAGCCCGTACTCAGGCAAGGACCTCCATCTTGTCATGAGCGGCAAGGGGGAAATCTATGTAGACTATACCCCGGATTTGTATGATTTGTTGGCAGAAACAGAGCAAGACCCGCCGGATAATACAGATATCAGGTCCTATTTAGTGGAGGATGCTATGTTTGTTCCTGCGTATTCCCTTCCATATGCATGGGATAAAAAGGAGAAAAAGCCTGTCTATATGTCAAATCAGGAATAACCTTTCTTTTACGAAATATATTGTAAAAGAAAGGTTTTTTTTATTTGTTATATAAAAGCCTGCAACCAATAATGGGATTTGCCCCTTACTGGCTGAAAGTCAGTTTACATAAATGGAGAGGAGAGAAAAAACTTGTCATAAGCACATCCATGAAAGACATAAACATATAATGTCCAAGTTTACCAATGATTAAAAGCATCGATAGGTGGGTTTATATATTTTGGATTGGGAGGGGATCTCTTGGAAAAGGTCGATATATTCAAGGATATAGCCGAGAGAACCGGCGGCGACATTTATTTAGGGGTTGTAGGAGCCGTACGGACAGGTAAATCAACATTCATAAAGAAATTCATGGAACTCGTCGTCTTGCCGGGTATTCATAGTGAGGCGGAGAAAGCAAGAGCAATAGATGAACTGCCTCAAAGTGCCGCAGGACGAACAATTATGACGACAGAACCGAAGTTTGTTCCGAATCAGGCAGCGCAAATCCAAGTGGATGACGGGCTTGAGGTGAATATCCGCATGGTGGATTGTGTAGGATATACGGTGCCGGGAGCGAAGGGCTATGAGGATGAGAACGGACCGCGAATGATTCATACGCCATGGTATGATGAGCCGATTCCGTTTCATGAAGCTGCGGAAATCGGGACGAGGAAGGTTATTCAGGATCATTCTACATTAGGGGTGGTTGTGACGACAGACGGCTCGATTGGAGAAATACCGCGGGCTGATTACATTGAAGCAGAAGAGAGGGTCGTCGAGGAGCTTAAGGAGGTAGGGAAGCCATTTATCATGATTGTTAATACGGTAAGTCCATACCATCCGGATACGGAGATCCTTCGTTCGAAGCTTCAGGAGAAATACGATATACCCGTACTTGCGATGAGCATTGAAAGCATGAGGGAAGGCGATGTCCTCAATGTCTTGAGGGAGGCGTTGTTTGAATTCCCGGTTCTCGAAGTGAATGTGAACCTTCCTCGCTGGGTAATGGTCTTGAATGAGGATCACTGGCTGCGCGCAAGCTACCAGGATGCCATCAGGGAGACTGTCCAGGATATTAAGCGGCTCAGGGATGTCGACCGTTTAGTCGGATTGTTTGAGGAATATGATTTTGTCGGTCAGGCAAGCCTAGCTGGAATCGAAATGGGCCAGGGGGTTGCGGAGCTGGACTTGAGCGCGCCTGATGAACTTTATGATCAAGTGCTGAAGGAAATTGTCGGTGTGGAAATTCGCGGGAAGGACCATCTGCTTGAATTAATGCAGGACTTTGCCTATGCGAAGGCGGAGTATGACCAGGTGGCTGATGCGCTCAAAATGGTAAAGCAAACAGGTTATGGGGTTGCTGCCCCGTCACTTGCCGATATGAGTCTCGATGAGCCGGAAATCATTCGTCAAGGATCTAGATTCGGAGTCAGGCTGAAGGCGGTCGCACCTTCAATCCATATGATTAAGGTGGATGTCGAGTCTGAATTTGCTCCAATAATTGGGACGGAGAAGCAAAGTGAGGAGTTGGTTCGCTATCTAATGCAAGACTTCGAGGACAATCCGCTCAGTATTTGGAATTCAGATATCTTCGGCAGGAATTTATCTTCAATCGTCAGGGAGGGCATTCAGGCGAAGCTGAGTCTCATGCCGGAAAATGCGCGTTATAAATTAAAGGAAACGCTGGAAAGAATTATCAACGAGGGATCGGGTGGCCTGATTGCGATTATCCTGTAAGAATCAAGGGTTGAATGGGTGCTTTTAGGCCGTTTAACCCTCTTTTTTATGTCCTAGGAACAAAGTCCAATATTTCAAAATAACTCAAATGGAGTCATAACGCAATAAAATGAGAAAAATAAACTACAATATTCGAATAAATGCCCGTAATTTCGCTAATTTACTTGATATGGGGTAGGGATTATGATAATCTTTTATCAGAAATCAACTTCTAAGCGAAAAGCCTTATATATCAATGTTTATAAAGCCTTTTATTGGTCGAAAATAATAAAAATTGAAAAACAGTTGATGAACTCATGATATTTCATTACAATTACAAAAAGTAATTGAAATAGAATAGATACCTGCTTTGGGAGGAGGTGAATGGCATGAACAAGACAGAATTGATCAATGCAGTTGCAGAAGCTAGCGAACTTTCCAAAAAAGACGCTACAAAAGCTGTTGACGCAGTTTTCGAATCCATTTTAGAAGCACTAAAAAATGGTGATAAAGTACAATTGATCGGTTTCGGTAACTTCGAAGTTCGTGAGCGTGCAGCCCGTAAAGGACGCAACCCACAAACTGGTGAGGAAATTGAAATCAGTGCAAGCAAAGTACCTGCATTCAAACCAGGTAAAGCGCTAAAAGACGCTGTTAAGTAATCGTACATATTTGAGTTACTTGAATAAGCGCTATTCGCTTAAGAGTCGTTGCCACTATGGCAACGGCTCTTTTTTATGCGCAGAATATATTAATTTGGCTTGAACTTAAAATGTGCTACTATGGTTATAGTTGAATTTTAGGTATGTTCTAGGAGGAAGACATTCATGCATGAAGTTAATAAAGGGAAAATAGAGGAAGCCGTAACAATGATTCTCGAAGCATTAGGAGAAGATCCTGCACGTGAGGGAATAGCAGATACACCAAAACGTGTAGCAAGAATGTATGAAGAGGTGTTCGCCGGTCTTGGTCAAGATCCGGAAGAATATTTTGAAACCGTGTTTGGGGAAGACCATGAAGAGTTGGTTCTTGTTAAAGATATACCATTCTATTCAATGTGCGAGCACCATCTTGTTCCGTTTTTTGGTGTTGCCCATGTTGCTTACATACCAAAGGGCGGACGTGTCACTGGGCTTAGCAAATTAGCCAGAGCAGTAGAAGCCGTATCAAGACGTCCGCAATTGCAGGAAAGAATCACATCCACAGTTGCTGATGCCATCATGAATAAGCTCGAGCCGCATGGTGTCATGGTTGTGGTCGAAGCAGAGCATATGTGCATGACGATGAGAGGCGTTAAGAAGCCTGGCTCCAAAACCGTTACGTCTGCCGTAAGAGGAACGCTCGCGACGGATGCGCGCACCCGCCAGGAAGTACTCAGCTTTATCAATAAGTAAACCGGTGCCGCACAGAAAAAGGAGTGATTCTATGAAAGAGGGAAATCTCGCGCAGAATGATTATGTTATTGTAAAGGCCGAGGAAGATGGGGTAAATGTCATCGGCCTTACCAGAGGGGAAGATACACGCTTCCACCATTCCGAGAAGCTGGATAAGGGAGAAGTGCTTTTTGTCCAGTTCACTGAGCATACCTCAGCCATTAAGATCAGGGGCAAGGCAAAGATGTACACTCCCTATGGTCAAGTGGAGAGTGGAAAAGATTAAACGTCACATGGCTAACTATCCTTTTTCAGCATAAATCGACAATGTTGAAAAAGGATAGTAAAATAAAGATGTGTAGTTAATTCAGAAATATGTCTATTATTAGTCATGAAACGAATGGAAGTTTAGGTGATGAGGGTGGAATCAGCGAAGCAAAAGGTCTTACATTATGAACGTGAAATCAGAAACCATATATTTGATTCATTTGTGTGGAAGCATATAGATGAACCTATCATTGATAAAGATAAGATAGCGGCAATTCTGGCTATTCTTTCCTGTGCTGATGTGGAAGAAAAGCAATTGTCCAATTACATACTGTCAATCATGCTCATGCAAATTGCCCTCGATACACATGAAAACGTGACGAATGAACTGAACAGAGATGATTCTCATGAACTTAGGAAAAGACAATTGACCATCCTGGCCGGGGATTATTACAGTGGATTGTATTATCATATATTGGCCAAGACAGAGGATATCCGATTTATCAGGGAATTTTCTCAAGGGATTCAAGTGATTAATGAGGCAAAGGTCGATCTATATCAAAACAAGGAAGCGGCAGCCGAATCAGTGTTTGCCCATTTGAGAGCCATTGAGTCAGCCTTGGCAGAAAGGGTGAGCACCTACTTCAGCAGCAGCTGTGACTTGTCGTTTTACCAGGATTTCTTGCTGCTGAAACGGGTGAACCGGGAATTTGCCTTGCATGATTCATTCAATATCGGCTTGGAAAAAAAGCCGGGCTACTATGAGGTTATGCTGAAGCCGCCATTCTTAAATGGTGTAGAGGACCTTCAAAACCGAATAGAGCAGGGACTTGCCGTATTGTCTTGTGAAGATATGGCTCAAAGGGTCAGGCTTGCCTTAGAGGAATCAAAGGAGCATATCAACAACATGATGGGGAAAGGGTTATTTAGATGAAACAACAATCAAAAGAGGAACGAGTTCATCATGTGTTTGAGAAAATATCAGACCAGTATGATACGATGAATTCTGTGATCAGTTTTCAGCTCCATAAGAAATGGCGTGCTGACACGATGAAAAGGATGTCCGTCAAACGTGGCGATTGGGCACTGGATATATGCTGCGGAACGGCCGACTGGACAATCGCTCTAGCAGAAGCGGTTGGAGCGGAAGGGAAAGTGTGCGGTCTTGACTTCAGCCAGAATATGCTGAAGGTCGGTGAAGACAAGGTAGAGAAACGCGGTTTGAAAAATGTTGAATTGATTCATGGTAATGCAATGGAGCTTCCGTTTGAGGATAATAGCTTTGATTATGTGACAATTGGCTTCGGCCTTCGAAATGTGCCTGATTATTTAGCTGTCCTCAAGGAAATGAACAGGGTGCTTAAGCCTGGTGGAATGGCGGTATGCCTTGATACATCCCAGCCTACAATGCCAGGATACAGGCAGCTGTATTATTTTTATTTCAGGCGTATTATGCCGCTTATGGGTAAGGTTCTGGCCAAGAGCTATGAGGAGTATTCATGGCTTCAAGAATCTGCATCTGATTTCCCCGGCGCTCCGGAGTTAAAGAAATTATTTGAGAAAGCCGGATTCGTCAAGGTGAAATATAAGCCGTATTCTGGCGGTGCAGCTGCTTCTCATTTTGGGTATAAAAAATCTCAATGATGAATGTCCAACCTTGTTAAACGGGATGTGGAACGATGAAATTACCAGTGTTATATAAACTATTTAAACAAGATATCCAGTTGATAGAAAAGGAACTTAAATCATCCATCCAAGCAAATACAAAGCTTTTGCAGGATGCTTCAGTCCATACCCTGAAAGCCGGGGGGAAGCGTATCCGTCCTGTTTTTGTTTTGTTAACCGCGAAGTTTGGTGATTATGATATTGAAAGAATTAAATATCCTGCAGGTGCCTTAGAGCTTATCCATTCTGCCTCCCTTGTCCACGATGATGTAATCGACCAGGCCGAGATGCGCCGGGGCTCGCTGACCGTCCGTTCTAAATGGGATAATAAGGTAGCGACCTATACTGGTGACTATATCTTTGCCCGTGCTCAAGAGCTCATGACACAGATTGAGAATCCATTGGCCCACCAGGTGCTGGCCAAGACGATTCTGGAAGTGAGCATTGGAGAGATTGAGCAAATTAAGGATAAGTATAATTATGACCAGAATCTTCGTGACTACTTAACCCGGATCAAGCGCAAGACTGCCTTGCTGATTGCTGCCAGCTGCCAGCTTGGCGCCATAAGTGCAGGAGTCAGTGAATCGATTCACCGGAAATTATTTTTGTATGGATACTATGTCGGAATGTCATTCCAAATCATTGATGATGTTCTTGATTTCAC
>CAJGCH010000139.1 GCA_904501845.1 uncultured Bacillaceae bacterium
CATATAGATCATCCCCGAGCAATGGATGCCCTAAGTCGGACATATGGACTCGAATCTGATGGGTGCGCCCTGTCAAAAGCTTCAAGCGCACTAATGAATAGGATGTGAAGCAGCGGATGGTTCTGTAGAGCGTTACGGCTGATTGCCCATCAGGACGAACCTCACGCTTAATGATGCTATCTCCCATTCTGCCAATCGGCCTATCAACCTTACCTTCAGAAGGCTGGACATGCCCTTCGACGAAAGCAATATATTCCCTGCTGACACTTTTCTCTTGCTGAGAAAGACTGAACAGGTGATGGATATGCCTATGCTTAGCAATCAGCACCAATCCAGATGTATCGCGGTCTAACCTTGTCACAATGTGAACTGCCGCCAGATGGCCAATTTGCTCATAATAGTGAACAATCGCATTAGCCAGGCTTCTCGTTGGATGCTCTCTTGAAGGGATTGTGCTCATTCCTGCAGGCTTCTCAATAACCAGCACATAATCATCCTCATAAACGATGGATAACGGTATATCATCCCCCTTCATTTGTTCACTGCCTGTTTCAGGAGGATATTGAATAACGATTCTATCTTCTGGCTGAATGATATAGCGCACATTCTCGACGCGTTCATTGACCATGATTTTTCCGCCCCTAAACTTGATATCGGTAAGCGCTGCTTTTGAAACCCTTTTACGTGAAAGAAATTCACGCAGGAGGATTCCCTCTTCTTCTTTTGTCGCATTGAAATGTAATGTAAATGGCTTTGCCATTAAAACTCATCCTTTTTCTCAATTTCATAAAAAAGGGGCCGAATACTCTCGGTCCCCAAAAATTCTGGATATCAGTCTGTCACAAAGGAATCGCGAACCCTTCTCCAAAATGGGAATGGCCTGAAGCGCGCGAATTTGATGCGCTCATCCGCCACCCGGAATTGAATGGATTTCACATCCTTATGCAAAAGGCTTAAATGGTCAATCGTAATTTGAAAATCATCACTTGTCACAGGCTTGAGCATGCAAGTGTGATGCCCAGGCAAAATGAGCGGCGAGCCTATTGTACGGAAAACTCGATTATTAATCGATGCCATTTCAGTCAGCTGGATAGCTGGTATCGATGGGTGGATGATTGCGCCACCTAAAGCTTTGTTATAGGCAGTGCTCCCCGAAGGCGTTGATATACAAAGCCCGTCCCCTCTAAATCGCTCAAAGGACTCTCCCCTGATTTCCACATCCATAACAAGGGAACTGCCAACACTTTTTACAGTTGATTCATTTAAGGCCAAATATTTTGACTCCCTGCCCCCATGACTATAACGAACTGTAATTTCAAGGAGCGGGTATTCCACCGTCTGATAAGGCGTTTTCGCAATTGCGGTCGCGAGCTTTTCAACTTCGTCTGGCACCCAGTCCGCATAAAAACCTAGATGACCTGTATGCACACCGACAAAAGAAGTCCGATCAAGGCGCGAGCTATACCGATGAAAAGCATACAATAATGTCCCGTCGCCGCCTACCGATATGACAATATCCGGCTGGTCCTCGTCATAAATGACTCCGAGGCTATCAAGCTTATCTTTGATTTTTCTCATTAATTCATTTGATTTATTATCACCTTTTGACGTGACAGCATACTTCATATTCATCCCCACCTGTTAAGTGTTTTTCCCCCTCTTTTTCACGACATAAGCTTGGGCTTCCTGAATTTCAAGCTTAATCTGAGTCATTTCCTCATCCATGTGAAAGGCAGCCTCAGCAAGGCTTTCGAGCCGTTTCCTCAATATTTCTGGAAATTGGCCGTTATATTTATAATTAAGCGAATGCTCAATTGTTGCCCAGAAGTTCATCGCAAGCGTTCGTATTTGAATCTCTGCCATGATTTTCTTTTCGCCGTGAATCGTTTGAACCGGATACTCAATGACAACGTGATAGGAGCGGTATCCGCTGGCCTTCTTATTGGTGATATAATCCCGTTCCTCGAGAATCGTGAAGTCTGTGCGCTGCCTGAGCAGATGAACAACCTGCTTGATATCATCGACGAATTGGCACATGATGCGCAGTCCGGCTATATCTTGGATTTCTGTTTCTAATTTATCTTCGGGTACCCGTTTTTGATATGCTTTATCTAGAATACTAGCTACTGGCTTTACACGTCCAGTCACAAACTCAATCGGAGAATGCTCGTTTTCTAAATCGCATTGAGACCGAATGCCCCTCAGCTTTATTTTTAATTCATCAACCGCCTGTTTATATGGGGCCAAAAATTCTTCCCAATTTCTACTCATGGATTCCACCACCTGAATTACTTTTCATAAACTCTATCTTTGCGAGTCGGATATGGTTCTATCGTATCTGTTTATATGTTCAATTAAGCTTTAGCTGTTCTAGTATGTGCGTATTTAAACATTCTGTATTAGTATGTGTTTCGTTTTGTGATAACCATTCCTGCCTAACCCGTTTACTCCTCCCTATTTTATCACAAGAATATATATCATATCTAAGATTGATGTAAACTTCCCAAAAAGTCATAATAAGTAGTAAGAATGAACGACATCTGGAGGAATGAAACATGTCAGAACAAATTGAGATTGAATTTAAGAACTTATTGACCGAAACGGAATTCGAACAAATCCTCAAAGCCCATCAAATAGGTGAGAAGCAATTCGTCAAACAAAAGAATTATTATTTCGACACTCCCGAATTTGAGCTGAAGGACCGTGCATGTGCCTTGCGTATCCGGGAAAGAGGCGGACGGTATGAAATGACCTTAAAGGAACCTCTTTTGACAGGAGAAGGCCTGCTGGAAACAAACACTGAGCTTGATTATGAGAAAGCGTCATCCATCCTGTCTGGCAGCTCTATCTCTCCAATCGATATACGAGATAAAATAAGCCAAATGGGAATTGACCCGGAACAGATGTCTTGCTTCGGGACATTGACAACTGCACGAGCGGAGATTCCATATGAAGGAGGCTTGCTTGTCTTTGATAAAAGCACCTATTTCGATGTCACCGATTATGAGCTGGAATATGAAACCAATCATTATGAGGAGGGGATGAGAATCTTTGAGGAATTACTGAAAAAGGCAAGCATTCCACAGCGTAAAACCGATAATAAGGTTAGACGCTTTTTCACGGAAATGCAAAGAGTGAAAACAAGAGTGGATTGACCAACAAACAAGCGACTTGCCGAATCGCCCAGCAAAAAACTTGCAATCCTTATAAAAGCAAATCGGCAGACATTCTTTCTCATTTTATCTCGGTACGATAGCTACAATCGTCAGGAGCGTCTTGGCATGATGTCACACTTGCTCTTACCGCCTATAACGCCGGCCCGGGAAATGGATCAATACTTATACAATAAGAAAGATGAGCCCAAAAAGCTCATCTTTTTAGTTATTTTATTCAGATGAAAAGCAGGATATTGGAAAATTCAGGTGCCCCTTGCTAAAATTATGGTTATATTTAAAACAATTAAAAATAGAGGAGAATGATGTATGGCTGAAGTGAACCTGACACCATACGAGGCATTGGGAGAAGCAAAATTACATGAATTGGTAAATGAATTTTATGGTAATGTGGGATCCCATCCGCTTCTTGCTCCCATTTTTCCTAAAGACCTGAGTGAAACAACTCGTAAACAAACGCAGTTCCTCACTCAGTTTCTCGGAGGACCGTCCATCTACACAGAAGAACATGGACACCCAATGTTAAGGGTAAGGCATATGCCGTTTGAAATCACACCTGAACGTGCAGATGCCTGGCTGGAATGTATGGCAAAAGCTATGGACACAGTGGAAATTAAAGATCCATTGAGAGAGTATATATTTGGACGACTGACTATGACAGCCCAGCATATGATTAACACAAAAGAATTCTTTGGAAGCGGTGATCCTTATGCCAAATCATAAGGCATCATCTTCAAACTGGCATGATTGGTCAACGGTACACCATTTCTTTAAGCCTCTTGAAAAGCCTTTAGAAATCTATGTTTTCATCGATCCTACCTGTCCCTCCTGTTTCCGGCTCGACCGCATTCTCAAACGCTTGAAACTAGAATATGGCCATTATTTCGCGCTCAAGCATGTCTTTAGCAAGCAACGCGATGTCCGTTTGCCTGAGAACCCAAGGATTTCACAATCAGGTATATCCTGCGAGAAGCTATGGATTGAGGAGGAATTTGCAGGACACATCACATCCATTGCCATTAAGGCTGCCGAGCTGCAAGGGAAAAAAGCAGGATACCGCTATTTCAAGAAAATACAAGAATCCCTGTTTATGAAGCAAGAATCTGTCGATTCGCTTGATACCTTACTAACCTGCGCAGAGAAGGCAGATATTGACTATGATGAATTTGTCCGCGACCTCCAATCAGAGGGGGCCATTAAAGCATTGGAATGTGATCTTAAGATTACAGATGAGATGGATATACAGGTACTCCCTTCCCTTGTCTTTTTCAATCAAAAGATGGAGGAAGAAGGCATTAAAGTTGCCGGATCATACCCATATGAGATTTATGTACAGATTCTTGAGGAGATTCTTGGATTCCAGCCCAAACCAAATCCGCTCCCAAGCATGGAGGATTGCGCAAAGGAATTCCAGGTCATAACGACATCTGAGATAAGCTATATCTATCAAATGGAACCCAATGAAGTCGAGCATGAGATGAAGAAATTAATGCTGAAGCGTACAGTCGAGCATATACCATTGCATTCAGAAACATTCTGGAAGTATGTTTAGAAAACAAGCCATTTTACTGATTACATTATATAAAAAGAATATAAATATCTGAATAAACAAGAAGAAGACTCTGTAATCGGACAGAGTCTTCTTCTACATACGAACAAAGGGGATGGGAGAAATTTTTCACGGTCAAACAAAGGGGTAAATGTTTGCTAGTGATCAACTTCACAATATTAATATAACAAATACTTTTTTTTATGGCAAGCTTTTTGTGCATTCATTCACAAAAATGTCACTCTTTTTTCATAATCAATCTATAAACACCATACGATTATAACAAGCTAAGCTAAATTCTCGAATAAGGAGGGAACCATTACGAAAAAATTCTCTCTCATCGGTCTGCTTTTTCTTATTGTCATTTCTTTCTTCCTGCAATTGCTTGGGCTCATGCATATCATCCCGCTGTACATCTCTTCCCCGATTCTCTTTATGTCTTTCCTTATTTTCATTTATGGGCTTCGGTATAAGAGAAGGTTCAAAGGATTTTGAAGAAATTTATAAAGCGGGGGAACTATTCCCCCGCTTTTTGCCTTCTTAAATATTCAAGAGCTGCTCCAGCTCTGTTAATTTTTCTTCAAATACCTTGCAAGCTGCCTTTATAGGTTCAGGTGAAGTCATGTCTACTCCTGCCTTTTTCAGCACTTCAATCGGGAAGTCGCTGGATCCTGCTTCAAGGAAGCCAAGATAACGATCTACAGCCGGCTGACCTTCTTCAAGAATCTGGCTGCTCAAGGCCGCCGCTGCACTGAAGCCTGTTGCATATTGATAGACATAGTAATTGTAATAGAAGTGCGGAATCCGCGACCACTCCAAGCCAATTTCCTCATCAATGACGATATCATCCCCAAAATACTTCTTATTAAGGTCATAATAGGTTTGCGTGAAACTTTCTGCAGTTAATGCAACACCTTCCTGAGCCATCTTATGAATCAAATGCTCGAATTCAGCAAACATCGTCTGACGGAAGACTGTTCCTCTGAATCCTTCTAGATAATGATTCAATAAATATATTCTCTTCTGCTCATCATCAATTTCCTTTAATAAATAATCATTCAGCAAGGCTTCATTCGTCGTTGAAGCAACCTCAGCGACAAAAATAGAATAATCACCATATTGGTATGGCTGGTTTTTTCTAGTGTAATAGCTGTGTACAGAGTGGCCAAATTCATGTGCAAGCGTGAAGAGGTTATTCACATTATCCTGCCAGTTCATCAAGATATATGGGTTCGTTCCATAGGCTCCAGACGAATAAGCCCCGCTCCGCTTGCCGCGATTCTCATGTACGTCCACCCAGCGGTTATCAAAGCCTTCATTCAGCACAGACACATAATCTTCTCCCAACGGAGCCAAGCCTTTTAGGACATAATTCTTCGCGTCTTCATATGGAATCTCCATTTTGACGTCCTTAACAAGCGGTGTGTACAAATCGTACATATGAAGCTCATCTACGCCCAATATTTTCTTTCTGAGACGGACATAGCGGTGCAATAAGTGAAGATTGTCGTGAATGGCACCCACTAAGTTCTCATAGACGCTTTCCGGTATATTATTTGTAGAAAGGGCAGCCTCCCGTGCCGAGGAGTAATTGCGCACCTTAGCGTAGAAATTATCCTTTTTAACCGTACCGGCAAGCGTGCTTGCAAATGTATTCCTGTATTGTCCATACGTCTGGTACATGGCTTCGAATGCCTCTTTACGGACACGGCGGTCAGCGCTTTCAAGGAATCGCGTGTATCTTCCATGGGTCAGTTCGACTTCCTGCCCGTTTTCATCCTTGATAGATGGGAAGCGTAAATCAGCATTATTGAGCATGCCAAATGTATTCGAAGAAGCGCTTAATACATCAGATGCCTGTGCCAGCAGTGCTTCTTCCTCTGCAGATAAGACATGCGGTCTTTGCAAATTGATTTCCTTTAGCACTTGCCTATATAACGTAAGCTCTTCCTTCTCATCCATAAAGCGGTTAAGTTTTTCTTCCTCAATGGTAAGGATCTCAGGCACAATATAAGAAAAAATGCTAGATGCCTGTGAATATAGGTTTTTAGCCCGATCATCCATGCCTTGATAAAATGTATTTCCTGTATCTTGGTCATATCTCATATGAGAATATGTATATAGGCGCCCAAGTCGTTCTGTTATCTCATCTTGAAATTGCAAAGCATCCCATAATACATCAGCACTCTCGCCTAATTTGCCTCGATATTGCTCACCTTTTGGAAGTGAATCTTGGATGTTCTTGAATTCTTCCTCCCAGGCTTGATCCGTCGCAAAAATATCTTCAAGCCTCCATGTGTCTTCCACTGGGATGTCTTTGCGCTCAGGCAATTGGTTTATGTCTGTTGCCATTTCATCATTCCCTCCAATCAATTACACACCTAATTAGTTTCTTCATGAATCATCGTTTTCCTTTTCCAAAAATTCGGCAAGCAGATGATTGATCTCTTCCTGCCTTATCTTTTTTATAGGAAACCCTTCTTCTATTATATAGCTATTTTCACCGTTTTTAATTAAATATTCCGCTTTTTCAAGAAATCTCATAAATTCCTCGACAGGAGTAAATAAAGAGCCGGAAACACAAGGCAAGCTTCTGGTGAGAATTTCCCTTTTACGTAGTCTATCCATAAACCGCTTGCGAATTCCAAAGGGAGTTATTTCCCCTTGCTTCTTTTGGCAATCCAATAAGTCCAGGATGACAAACCCTTGCCAATGGTGTGGCGGGACAGCAAACAAATTCGAGCTTTTAATGGGAATGCCGATAACCCTTGGCAGCATACCTTGAATGCCGATTGAATAAAAAGCGCGAAAAAGCGGATTGTTGACTCCTTGATAGCGCCATTCATTTCTGATTAAGCTTTCTCGCTTTCTTACCCACTCATGGATAAATAATATGGGCCTGGCCTTCGGATAAAGAATTTGCGGAAAGGATTTCTCAGTCAAGGAAATGCTCTCCGCCTGACCGAAAAACAATGTTTTTGTAATGGGAATAAGGTTATTC
>CAJGCH010000140.1 GCA_904501845.1 uncultured Bacillaceae bacterium
GATAAACGAAATTGGCTTTTATGCATATAATAATGCAGACCTAAAGCCTCTTTCAGCCAATTACATTGAAACGATGGCTGACTTCGTTTTGTGATCTGTGAGTCTTTGAAGGGCGTTTATATCTAGCAAAACAACCTACTAAAGAGCAGCGGATTATAAAATCCACTGCTCTTCTTATATGAGGAACATAGCAACAATCGTTGTCACCGTGAGCCCAATAAGGACAGGCACCAGATTGCGTCGGGCAAGCTCAAAGGGACTTACATTACAAATAGCTGCAGCTGGAATCAGAGCCCACGGCACCAAAGTTCCGCCGCCTACCCAAATGGCCGCGATTTGCCCGAGTGCAGTGAGCGTTGCCGCTCCTGATTGGAGGGAGTGTTCAAACAACTGGGCCACAGACCCTACTAACGATATACCCGAGAATCCAGAACCATCCAGCCCGGTGATTGCCCCAATAGCAGTCATGGTTACAGCCGCGATTTCCTTCGTTAGCGGAATGGCGCCTGCCAGTGCGCTCCCAAGGTCATTGACAATTCCCGCAGACCCCTTGGGCAGCTGATCACCGAGAATAGCCGTGAATCCAGCATCACCTAAATAAAAGAAGGCAGCGATTGGGATTACCGGCCCAAACACCTTAAAGCCAAATTGAAACCCGCTAATCAAATAGGCCGTTGTCTCCTCAAGCCCCTTTGATTTATGAGCAAACAGAGTCAGCAATACCAAGATAGCAATCGCGGTACCACCAATGAGGGATGTCGCGTCCCCTCCCTGTAAATCAAAGATAACCATTGCTGCTACATCTAGAACAAACAAGATTGGGACAAGCACAGCAAACCACTTTTTCTGCCTGGATGATAAAAGCACAGCCTTCTCACTATCGGCCTCTGGCAAAACAGAGCTCTCAGCAACGAGCGTCCCCCTCTTCATATCCCTTCTCAGGAAGTAAAAGGCTGTTATGGTCGTGACAATCCCCATCGTGATAACGAGCGGAATGCTTGCCTCCATCACCTCACCAACCGAAAGGCCGGCTGCGTCAGCCGTTAATTTCGGTGCGGCTTGAATCACATAATCCCCAGACAAGGCGATTCCATGACCAAATAAATTCATTGCCATCGCCACTCCAAGCCCAGGGAGCCCAACGCGTATTGCCGCTGGAAGCAGTACGGCCCCAAGCAGCGCCACCCCTGGAGAGGGCCAGAAAAACCAGGATGAGATCATCATGAGTATACCAATCGTCCAAAACGCAAGAGCAGGTGTCTTCATCAATTTCGTAAAAGGATAGACCATTACATCATTAATGCCCGTATCCGTAAGCACCCGTCCTAGTGACACAATAATGCAGATAATCAAAATGGTCGGCAAGAGCTCTTTAATGGCATAAATAAAGCTATTAAACAAGCCACTCACCGAACCAGTTAAACTATCGGTTGCCAAAATGGCTATCACAAACACGCCAACAATACAAAGCAGCGATGTATCCCTGCGCACAGCCATCAAAAAGATAATGCCGCCGATGAACAACACATAGACCCAATGGATCAGGGCAAGTTCTACCCCCATGCAAATGCCTCCTCTGCTAATATAGGCATTTAACCAAAATGCTTACTAATACAATATGAAGATGGCCCATTTTGGTTCTTTAAGCTCAGGAGCCATTCATAAAAAATATTTGGAAACCCCCTCTCCTCTTAGCCCATTATTTTCAACACAGTTGACTACTAAATCGATTAGTCAGGCATTTAATCCTCGGGGGCTGGTTCTATTTCATCAGCTAATCAATCGATTGATTTAATGATATGAAAAACGCAAAGTTGAATAATCCCCCATTTTATCACATAAAAAAAAGAGCCATTTCTCATTGAAATGGCTCAAAATCCATATTAACTGGCTTGTTCCTTCGCAGCTGCTTGTTCTACTTTGACGGAATATCCGCTGACATCAACTCTTTTCAGGAAGAGCGCAAGAACAAGGGCAATAATGTTGATTACCAATACTACAAGGAAGGAGTATTGAATACCTGCAAGCAAGGCTTGTTGCCCAAGCATAGCTGTTGATTGCTCTGTCAATGTTGCGGGATCGATTCCCTTCATTAGGCTTTCGGCTTCTGAAGCCGTCACAGTGTTCATAATCGTGACAAGCACAGCAGTCCCGATTGAACCGGAAACCTGCTGGGCTGTGTTATTAACCGCAGTTCCATGCGGATTCAGACGAGTTGGCAATTGGTTCAGCCCATTTGTCATGATTGGCATCATAACCATGGACATACCAAACATCCGCAAGGTATAGATTAAAACGATATACATATAAGTTGAATCAATTTGCAGATCAGATAACAAATAAGTAGAAATCGCCGTGATAGAAAGACCTGTTAACGCTAATACACGCGGTCCAAACTTATCAAATAATCTGCCTGTAATTGGAGACATAATCCCCATAATAATGGCTCCTGGCAGCATCAGTAACCCTGAATCAAGCGGTGATATTCCACGAACGTTTTGGACATATGCCGGGGTTAAAATCATCCCAGAGAACATCGCGACCGCGTTCACGATTGCAATGATAGAAGCTAATGCGAACATCGGATATTTGTAGACACGCAAATCCAATAGCGGCTTCTCGAGTTTTAATTGACGACTAATGAACGCAATCAAGGAAATACCGCCGACGATTAATGCTGTTAGGATAACCGGGTTTGTCCAGCCTTGTGCGCTTCCTGAACTCACCCCATATAACAAGCCCCCAAATCCAAATGTAGATAGGATAACGGACAAGTAATCAATGGAGGCATTCTTATCGGTTTCCATGACATTCTCAAGCTTCCAAACTGACAGCAATAAGCTTAACACAGCAAGAGGCAGAATCATCATGAACAGAAGACGCCAATCAAAATATTCAACGATATAGCCGGATAAGGTCGGCCCAATCGCTGGTGCCGTGATCATGACAAGTCCAAAGATCCCCATCGCCGTACCACGTTTTTCGCGCGGAAAGCTAATCAGCATGACATTCATGAGGAGCGGCCCCATGACAGCTGCACCAGCCGCTTGAACCATCCGCCCTGTCAAAAGGACAGCAAAGTTTGGCGCAAAGGCAGCCATCGCTGTACCAAGCGTAAATATCAACATCGATGTGATGTAAAGACTTCTATTAGAAAAACGGGTAATCAGAAATGCTGAGGCAGGAATTAACACCCCGCTCACAAGCATATACCCGGTCGCGAGCCACTGGACGGTGGAGTAATCAGTAATATTTAAATCCACCATAATGGAAGGCAATGCGACATTTAGCAACGAGTTATTTAAAAACGAAACGAATGCGCCAACGAATAATATAACAATCATCATGTATGGCGGCTTCTTCGATTGTAAAGCTGTATTCATGTATCCGGTCCCTCTTCTTCTTTTCTAAATTTATATACTAAATGATTTTATACAAGTTGTACAAAAACATCAAGTATTTTATACTAATGGTTCAAAAATATTGTGAATTATATAGAAAAATCTTATAATTAACCCATAGATTGACTATCGGAGGGCTTATGAATAAACGAAAAAGACATGTTGCAGACGTCGCTTTAAAGCTATTTGTTGAAAAGGGAATTCAGCAAACATCCATACAAGAAATTATTGAATTAGCCAAAATATCAAAAGGGACCTTCTATAATTACTTTTCATCGAAAAATGATTGCATAGCAGAGATTCTTGAAGGCTTACGGTATGATGCCAGCCAGCTGAGGCTAGAAATGCAGATGGGTAAGGATCCAAAGGATCGGCAAATTTTCATTGAGCAAATCTCCATCCTTATGAAGCTAAATGAGGAACGGAATCTTCACGCTGTGTTTGAGGCCATCATGAGCTCAAATGAGCCTGAGCATAAGAAACTAGTCCTGCACCACAGATTTCATGAAATCGAATGGCTTTCTCATCGCTTTATCGATATATATGGAGAGGATATCCGTGAACATGCGGTTGAGTGCGCCATCTTATTCTTCGGTATGATGCAGTATGTCATGTTCACGGTACGAGTGTCCCATATGCCCTATTCCGTTGAGCGGATTGTCGATGTTCTTCTCTCCCACATTGAGCTGATTTATCCGAGCATGATTAATGGAGATAAAGCATTGATTGACCAATCTTCCATCCATTTTCTCCAGAGCAATATCGACCGGAAGGATATCACGCTCACATCTATTTTGGAGACAGCCGATTATCTTGAGAGCCAAGGCAAGTTCACGGAAGAACAACAGGACCTCCTCTCAGCGATTGTGTCAGAGCTTAGGCAGGAGCGCATACGAAAATGTGTCATCCAGCCTCTTCTCAAACCATTGCAGCTCACATTTGCGCAGACACCGCTTGAAATGCAGGTAGCCACCTTCACGAATATGATTTGGTATTTTTTGAAGACTATCTAATAAGGAAAGTAAACGCTGTCAAAGAGGACAAATCACTCCTATTTGACGGCGTTTTTGATTAAAATGCCTCCTCTTTTAATCTCCATCTATTTTGTGTTTATTTTCACAAACAAATTGGGAATAGGTCTTTAAGACTATAAAAAGGAGGCTTAACGATATGGATAAAAAGAAATTAACAACTAACCAAGGTGCCCCCATTGCCGACAACCAGAATTCGAGGACAGCAGGAGCCCATGGTCCTATCCTTTTGGAAGACTATCAATTAGTAGAGAAATTGGCCCACTTCAACCGTGAACGTGTTCCTGAAAGGGTTGTCCATGCGCGCGGATTTGGTGCACACGGTGTCTTTACCGTAACCAAAAGCATGAAGGACTATACGAGTGCCCATTTCTTGCAACATGTCGGCCAAGAGACTCCCGTGTTCGCCAGATTATCAACCGTTATCCATGGGCTTCATTCTCCCGAAACATTGCGTGACCCAAGGGGCTTTGCTGTTAAGTTCTATACGGAGGAAGGAAACTATGACTTTGTAGGCAATAACTTGCCGGTATTCTTCATTCGCGATGCCATCAAGTTCCCGGATGTTATCCATTCCTTGAAACCAGACCCACGTACTAATATGCAGGACCCTGTACGTTATTGGGACTTCATGTCTTTGACACCTGAAGCAACGAATATGCTGATTCACCTCTTCACAGATGAAGGAATCCCTGCATCCTACCGGACCATGAGGGGATCAAGCGTACATGCTTATAAATGGATCAATGCAGACGGCGAAACAACCTATGTAAAAATCCGCTTCATCCCGCAGCAGGGTATCATTAATCTAAGCATGGAGGATGCAGAACGTATGCAGGCTCATGACTTTAACCATGCGACCCGTGATACCTATACTGCCATTGAAAATGGGGACTATCCGGTTTGGGATGTATGTGCACAGTTCCTTGATCCAAAGGATATGGATAACTATGATTATTTCCCATTAGATGCCACGAAGGATTGGCCGGAAGAAGACTTCCCATATGTGAAATTCGGCGAAATGATTTTGAACAAAAACGTCGAAAACGTATTTGCCGAGACAGAATCAGTCGGGTTCAACCCTGGTGTATTAGTACCAGGTATGCTTCCTTCTGAAGACAAACTCTTACAAGGACGTTTATTCGCATACTCTGACTCCCAGCGTCACCGTATCGGACCAAACTACTTGCAATTGCCAATCAACGCGCCGCATGTGCCAGTACACAACAACCAGCGTGACAGCTACATGCCATATAGACAACAGACACACCATATCAATTTTGAGCCAAACAGCCATGAGGATACTCCTAAGGAACAAAAAGAATATGCAGAGGTTCCTCAGCCATTAGCTGGCAACGAAGCCTTGCGCCACGCGATTGAAAAGACATGCCCATTCGCTCAGGCAGGACGTATTTACCGCTCCTACAGCCCTGAGACAAAAGAAGCCTTGATCAAAAATTTGGTTCATGACTTGAAACCAGTGAAGGAAAAACGCATGGATATCTTAGAGCGTGTTCTTCACAACTTCGGTGAAGCAGACAGCGACTTGGCTATGGCGCTTGCGACTGGTTTAGGCGTGGACTATAAGGGATAAACCAAGACCACCTGGCATAAAACGTCAGGTGGTCTTATTTCACATACGCAAAATACCGGAGAAATTCACGTTCATTAACGAACATCGTATGATTTAAATCTTTTGTTCGTAACGTAAACTCCTTCACTCCAATGAATTCAGATTGTGCGATTAAGTAAAACTCAGTCCCTTTTCTAAACCCATGGAACTGACGTTTGAGCTTATATACTTTCATGAGATAACCTCTTATATGCTTACTTCTGCTTAGGAAACTCTTACCTTTAATTCAATAATAAATTCCTCCTGATTGTTTGAGGAATAATGTACCGCTCCAAATATTTCATACACATCGCTAATGACCGTCAATTGATTCGCTTCAATAAATTCCTTTAGCTTGTGATAATTACGGATATATTTCTCCGGATGATAAGCATCCGCAATACACACATAAGTGCCAGCATCGATTGTCGCCACCTTCATACCGGCAGGGACCGTTGAAAGCATTTGATTGTTCAGTACTGGAGCAAAGATCTTGCTATAAACGATATCCTCGATATGCATGTACGTTTCATATGAAAAGATGGCCCCATAACCTGTATTCAAAAAGCCGCTAATCGGTTCAACAGCCTTTTTCAGCATGCTGTAGGATGCGTTAGTCAAGTCATTAGGCTTTAAATTTGGGGCAACCATTTCAATAATGGTTGTCTCCTCCTCTTCCCAAAGGAACACTTCTCCTAATGAGGGAGTTTGCAGATGGCGCTCCATCCGTTCTTTCATTGTGGCAATGTTTTGCTGAACCTTCATCAGATTCTCCATCTTCATCTGAATCAGCTTCTCCTGATCCGCAATAAATTCCAATAAGTCCCGCGGGTTCATTTCTTGAGCTTTTTTCACTTCTTCTAGCGGTGTCCCAATATATTTCAACGTTTTAATAAGGTCCAATTGAGAAAGCTGCGAGTCCTTGTAATAACGGTAATTCGTTTCAGAATCTACATGAGCGGGCTTGAATAAATCAATCTTATCATAATAGCGAAGGGCTTTAATGGAGACATTCGCGAGCTTCGCCATCTCCCCAATCGTGTACAAGGTTTCCTTCAAGAATATCACGTCCTTTCTTTTATTATAATAGACAAAAAGCACATGATTAGATAAAGAATCTAAGCATGTGCTCCTCTCTTTCTTACTGTACGGTTTCTTCTTTTAAGTGGGCCGGCTTTTTCCACAAGAGGGTCATACCAATTCCGATTGCCAAAAAGACAACAGCAAAATAGAACGGATAATTCAAGTCAATGTCAAACAGGATCCCTCCGATGATTGGGCCAAAGACATTACCAATGCTTGTGAACATGGAGTTCATTCCCCCGACAAAGCCTTGTTCATTCCCTGCTATGGACGATAAGTAGGTGGTCAACGCCGGACGCATGAGATCAAATCCGATGAAAACGGTCCAAGTTACGAGTAAAATCATGGAATAAGACTCTACGACAGTCATTAGAAAGACTAGAGCGGTTGAAAGTACTAGGCAATATCGAATCAAACGGATTTCACCAAACCATCTTGTCAGACGGTCAAACAAGCCAACTTGGAAGATTGCCCCAATCAATGCACCACCCGTAATCATGATTGCTATATCCTTTGGCGTAAATCCAAATTTATGGTCGGCGAACAAGGAGAATAAAGACTCAAATGCCGCCAATCCAAATGAAGA